>NZ_VRYY01000273.1 GCF_015731765.1 Nitratidesulfovibrio oxamicus | reverse complement strand
AGGCACCGGCAGCCGACGCCACGGGCGGAGGCGGGTCGTGAGCCCCGCCAGCGGCGCGGGGGGCGGCGTACCCCCAGACCCTGCCCTGCCCGTCGGAACCGGTGGAACTGGCGGTCTGGACGCGGCCCAGGCGCTGCTGGATGATCTGTTGCGCCGCCCGCCGGAACTGCCCTACGACCCCGGCCTGCTGCGCGAACTGTTCGATTCCACCCGCGACGACTCCCTGGCCCCCCTTTCCGCCGTGGCCGGGGTGGTCAATAAGGCGCAGGGGCTTGCCACCCGCGTGCTGTCTCTTGCCAATTCCGCCTATTACGGCCTGCAATCGGAGGTAACCTCCGTCCAGCGGGCCGTTGCCGTTCTGGGCATGGCCGAAATACGCGCGCTGGTGCTGGCGCTGGGCGTTTCGCGCATGATCGACCGTTCTCGCCTGCCCGCCGCGTTCGATCTGCGCGAATACTGGGGGCATCAGCTTTCCGTGGCCGCAGGGTGCCGCCTGCTGGCCCGCCGGGTGCCGGGCTGCGATGCGGAAGCCTGCTACACCGCCGGGCTGCTGCACGACCTTGGCAAGTTGCTCATCGCCGCCTACCGCCCGAAAGACTGGGCGGCCATCCGTCAGATTGCCAGGGACGAGAATCTCATGGATTCCGAGGCCGAGGAACTGTTGCTGGGACTGGACCACGGAGTGGTGGGGGCGCGCCTGCTGTCGTTCTGGGATCTGCCCATGGCCCTGACGGAACCCATCAACTGGCACCACGCCCCGCATCTGGCGGGCGAACATCAGCGCGCCGCACTGGTGGTGCATGTGTCCGACGCCACGCTGCACCTGCGCGAACGGCTGGCGGAAAAGGGTGCGGACGGCCTGCCCGGCATCCTGCCGGACGGATTGCCCGCCGATTTGCTGATTCCGCAGGGGCTGGCCGACGCTGCCCACTCGCTTGGGGTTGACGTGACGGCGTTCATGTCGGAAATCGAAACCCTGCTCGAAGGCGAGCGGATAGGGCAGTTCGTGTCGCAGCTGGCGTGAGGGCTTTCCGCGGATTGTCTTTTCCCCCGCAGGCGTCCGGCCCGAAGGGCGCGAAGCGTGGCTTTGGGGCGAGATTGCGAGCCCTACGGCCATCGCGCACAACGAGGTTGAACTCCGCCCGCCACAGTGCTGCGGTGCCCATCCATAAGGCTCGCAAGCTCGCCCGACGGCCGAGGCGCTTTGCGGACGCCAGCCGTAGAGTTCTCTTCGTTCACCTGACGGCTGAGGCACCCCCTCGCGGCAGGCTCGTTCTTCTCGCCAGCAAACGAAAATCCTGCCTTGGAGAAAGCCCTCGGCATCGCGCGGGCTGCGACGGGCTGGCCAGCGCCTATTGCAACGATGTTCTTTCCTGATCTTTTTTCTTTTTCACAGTCTTTTTTCCCGGAGCATGTGTGACCCGCAATTGGATATTCCGCCCGGAGCCGGAGGCGGCAGCGCCGCCGTTCGCGGCATGGGCAGAGCGGCTGGAAGTATCGGAACTCATCGTGCGCCTGCTGTGGCGGCGCGGGGTGGGGTCCGTGGACGACATGGCCCTGTATCTTTCGCCCAACCTGCGGCACCTGGCCCCGCTGGACGAATGGCCGGGGCTGGAGCAGGCTGCCGGCACCCTGACGGAGGGGCTGCTGGCCGGGCTGCCTTTTGCCGTGTGGGGCGATTATGACGTGGACGGGGTGACCTCCACGGCGCTGGTCAAGGGCGTGTTGGCCCATCACGGCATCGCGGCGGCGCACCACATCCCGGACCGGCGAGAGGAAGGCTACGGCCTGAACGTGGCCTGGGTGGAACGACTGGCGGAGCAGGGCGTGCGCCTGCTGCTGACCGTGGACTGCGGCATCTCGGACGTGGAGCCGGTGCGCCGGGCGCGCGAACTGGGCATGACGGTGGTGGTGTCCGACCACCACATGCCGCCCGAGGGCCTGCCCGATGCCCACGCCATCTGCAACCCGCGCCTGGCGGAATGCCCGTGCCCGGCCCTGGCCGGGGTGGGGGTCAGCTTTCTGGTCATGGCGGCGGTAAACGCGGCCCTGGCCGAGCGCACCGGCAAGAAGGCCGACATGCGCGACTTTCTCGACCTGGTGGCGTTGGGCACCCTGGCCGACGTGGTGAACCTGCACGGGCAGAACCGCATTCTGGTCAAGAACGGCCTGCTGAAGATAGCGGAGGCCCGGCGCCCCGGCATGGCCGCGCTGAAGACCGTGAGCGGGTACAACCCCACGGCGGCCATCGGCGCGGGGCAGGTGGTGTTCGGCCTTGCGCCGCGCATCAACGCGGCAGGGCGCATGGGCAAGGCGGAACTGGCCCTGCAACTGCTGCTGACCGACGACCACGCCGAGGCGGCAGGACTTGCGCAGGAACTGGACGCGGAAAACGCCCGCCGCCGGGCAGAGGAAGACCGCATCCTGGACGCCGCGAAAAAACAGGCCGAAGGGCAACTGGATCGCATGGGCCTTGTGCTGCACGGCGAGGACTGGCACCCCGGCGTCATCGGCATCGTGGCCTCGCGCATCGTGGACGAATTCTACCGGCCCACGCTGATCCTGAGCCGCGACGGCGAATCCATGAAGGGGTCGGGCCGTTCGGTGGCGGAATTCGACCTGCACGCCGGGCTGTCCCGCTGCGCCGACCTGTTCACCTCGTTCGGGGGGCACCATCAGGCGGCGGGCATGAGCATGGCCGCCAGCCACGTGGATACCCTGCGCGACCGTTTCGACGCCGTGGTGCGGGCGGAACTGGGCGACAACCCGCTCACCCCGCGCCTGAAGCTGGACGGCGAACTGGGCTTTGCCCTGGCGGGCGACTTCACCCTGCTGAAGGAACTGGAAATGCTCCAGCCGTTCGGCACGGGCAACGCCGAGCCGGTGTTCGCTTCGCCGCCGGTGCTGGTGCGCGACCTGCGCCGCTTTGGCCCCACGCGCGACCATGTGGAACTGCAACTGACCGACGAGAGCTGCGGCATCACCCTGCGGGCCAAGGCGTGGCGTCAGTCCGGCCAGTTTCCGGACAGCCTGCGCGGCACACGGGTGCGCCTGGCCTACACTCCGCGTATCGACCGCTACAACGGCGCGGCGTCTGTGGATTTGCGGATCAAGGATTGGAAAAGGGAATAGGGGCGGGGCAGGATTCCGGTTCGGTCAGGCCCACGGGACCGGGCAACAGACACGGCCACGCAACCGTTGCCCGACAACGGTTGTCCCACGCCCGTTGCTCTTGACCCCGCGCGCGTCTATCGTAGCCATGCGGAGCGGCTGATGACGCGCCGCCGCAGTTCGCCGGAGCCACGCATGGACGATAGCACGCACCCACAGGATGGCGGTACGCCACCATCGGACGCAGACAGCGCCGGAAACGGCGCACCCGGCCCCCGCCGCAACGGGCGCTCCGCGCCGGAACGCCTGTGGCGGGCCGTGCGGTTGCACCGGCTGCGGCTGGTACGGCTGCCCTCCACG
>NZ_VRYY01000272.1 GCF_015731765.1 Nitratidesulfovibrio oxamicus | reverse complement strand
GCCTCGACCGGCGGCGCGGGGGGCGCGGCCAGCGGGGCGCCCACCCCGGCATCGCGATCCGGCACGTTGCCGTCGGCGGGTTGGGCCAGCACCATCACCCGCCCGGAAGGGGTGAACTTTACCGCGTTGGAGACCAGGTTGCCCAGAATCTGGCGCAGCCGCAACGGATCGCCCACCAGGGCGTCGGGCACGCCGGGCAGCACGGCCCAGTCCAGGCGCAGGCCACGCCCGTCCGTACCGGCGGCGGGTTCCATCTGGCGGCAGACCTGTTCCAGAAGCTCGCCCAGGCGAAAGCTTACCCGCTCCGGCACCACCTGCCCCGCTTCCAGGCGCGAAAAGTCCAGCACGTCATTCAACAGCGCCAGCAGCGAATGGCCGGAACTGCGCAACACATCCAGGTAGCCGCGCTGCTCCGGCTCCAGGGGGGTGCGGTCCAGCACGTCGGCCATGCCCAGCAGGGCGTTGAGCGGGGTACGCACCTCGTGGCTCATGCGGGCCAACAGTTGCGTCTTGGCGCGGCTGGCCGCCTCGGCGGCCTCGCACTCGCGTTCGGCGCGGTGGCGCTCCACGCGTTCGGTGATGTCGTGCACTGCGCCTTCGATGTACAGCTGCTCGCCGGTCTCTCCGGTCACCGCGCGGGCGGTCAGCGCCACGTGCACCACGCTGGCGTTGCGCCTGCGCAGGCAGGTTTCCAGCGACACCCGCCCCTCATGGCGCAGACGACGCAGCAACTCCTCGCGCTCGCCGGGGCGCACGTAGAACTGCTCGCCAATGTTCGTCACCGACGAGACCATCTCGTACGGCGAGGAATAGCCGAACATGCGCGCCATGGCCGGGTTCACGCGCAAAAAGCGCCCCTGCGGCGTGGACTGGTAGATGCCCTGTGCAGATTCCTCGAAAATGCGCCGATAGTTGGCCTGGGCACGGGTAAGCTCCCAGTTCAGCAGTTCCAGTTCACGGTTGGCGCGGGCCAGGCGTTCGCCCGACTCCACCTTTTCCTGCAACGCCCCCAGAAGGCTGGTGCGGTTTTCTTCCAGCGTGGAGGCCATGTGGTTCACGGCCTGGGCCAGTTGACCGATCTCGGCCATGCCCGCCGGGGGCAACCGTTCACTGTAGTTGCCGAGCGAAATGCGCCGGATGGCGTGCAGCAGTTCGTGCAGGGGCCGCACCACCCTGTCGGCGATGAAAAACCCGGTGCAGATGGACAGGCCCAGGGCCACCACGGCGGCCAACAGGGTGTATTCCACCGCGGTGCGCAGCCGCGAGCGCTGCGGCTCCACATCAACGAACACGGCCAGTGCACCCACGGGCATGCCGCTGCCACCCGGCAGGGGCTGATAGCTGACCAGATAGGACTTGCCCGCCACCTGCTCGTAGCGTTGCAGGAAGGGCAGCTCCGATCCCTGTCCGACGCCATGCGCCTTGCCCGGCTGGCCGGGCAAAACGCCCCCCCCGAAAAGACCGCCGCCGGAGACGCTCCTGCCGGAAGTCACGCCCGACAGCCCGCCTTGGGCAAGGTCGGGCCGGTCCGGCCAGTCGGCCACGTCGGCGGTGCCGTCACCGGGAAACAGCGTGCCGCGCGGTCGCTCGCCGCCCAGATCGAATACCGCCACGTCGGCGCGCACCGCATCCCCCAGGCCACGCAGCAACGAGCGGTTCATGGGGAACGACACCACCGCCGCGCCCACGATGCGCCCGTGCTGCCGGGCCGCCAGCCCTTCCAGGTCCATCCTGCCGGTGATTTCCTCCGCATCGGAGGCAAACGGGGCATACGGGGCTATCTGCGAAGGTAACGGCGACAGTGGCGAAGCACTGCCCAGCGACGATTCCGGCAGGGCCGCCGGGCCCATGGGCGCGGGCAGCGGGCGCGAGATTGCCGCGCCGTAGCGTGCCCCCTCCTGCTCCAGGGGCACTATGACCGGCACAACCGCCTTGATGGCCAGTCCATCGGCGGACCGGAACACGTCACGCCGCGACAGCCCCCGCAATGCCTGGCGCACCATCAACGCCCCGTCCGTGGTGACGCCGTTGGGGGTAACGCCGCCCGCGGCGTCCTGCCCGCCACTTGTGGGCAGCAGCCGCACCACGGGTTCGGCGCTCATGTCGAACACCTCTATGCAGGCGCGGGGCCACAGGCCGTGCAGTTCGGACAGGCGCAGGCGCAAGCCCGGCATGTCGCCATCGTACTCCACGCGCAGCCCGGCCACCACGCGGGCCAGGGTCTCTGCCGTGCGCGACAGGCGGGTGAGCTGCAACGAGGCCGCATCGGCCAGGCTGCGCCCCTGCACATGCAGGTAACTGTCGGTCTGCACCGTGGTCACCTGCACGAACACCGCGCTGACGATGCCCAGCGGCAGCAGGCAGACCAGAAAGCACCAGCCCACCATTCGCAAACGCATGCCGGGGGCGGGCGGCATCGCGTGCGACAGCAGATGCCGCAACGGAAAACGCGCCCAGCAGTGCGCAAGGCTGGTGCGCAGGCGACCGGTCATGGGCGGCTGGGGGAAACGCGGGCGCAGGAGGGGAACAGGGGTGCGACAATCGACCGCGCAGCTGCGCAACAGCCCTTGCCGCGCCACGCCGCCACGCGCGCCCGGAGAGCGGCGATGCTGGCGATACGGTCTGCGGCGCTGGACATGCGGAGCCTCTGGGCCGTCTGGCGGATGAATATCGGATGTTATGGCAGCATAGCTAATCGCCATGGGGCACGCAACGAGGAGACACCCGCAACAGACCATGGGGGCAGGGCCGGGCAAGGCGATGCGGGGGGTGCACCCGGCTGACCCGCAACCGCCCCAAAGGGGGCCGGAACAGGCCAGACCCAGCCGGGGTTGCATCGCTCGCTCACCTTGTTATGGTATACGCTGCACGTCCGGGCGAAACCGCCGCCCGGCAAGACACGGGAAAGGAGGAGAGCATGCCCCGCTTCAGATCGCTGAAGACCCACCTGCGCGCGTTGCTCGCTTCCGCCGAGTGGGAAGAACACCTGGATGAAATCGCGAGCCTGCCCGGCAAGGGGGCCGTTGGCCCGCTGCTGTCGTCCCTGCTGCTGGGCGGCGAGGCCAAGTGGCGAGCCGTGGTGGCCCTGGGACGGGTGGTGGCGCGCATCGCCGACGCCAACATGGAAGACGCCCGCATCATCATGCGCCGCCTGATGTGGCACATGAACGAAGAATCCGGAAACATCGGCTGGGGCATTCCCGAGGCCTTCGGCGAAATACTGGCCTGCCATCCCCGGCTGGCCGACGAATACCACCGCATCCTCGTCTCGTACGTGCGCGAGACGGGCAAGGACGACAACTACTGCGACCACGCCCCCCTGCGGCGCGGCGTGTACTGGGCCATCGGACGCCTGGCCCAGGAACGGCCCGACCTGCCCGGCCTTGTCGAAACTGCGGTGCCCGCCCTGCTGGCGGGCCTTGCCGACTGCGACCTGCCCGCGCGCGGCAGTGCGGCCTGGGCCCTTGGCGTGCTGTCCGC
>NZ_VRYY01000271.1 GCF_015731765.1 Nitratidesulfovibrio oxamicus | reverse complement strand
GCCGTCTTCCGCATTCCGGAAGGCCCGCGCCGCACGGCACCGTCGCCCCCCGGCCCCATCGGCCATCGCGACCATCCACATGGCGGGCAGCCCGGCCCCACGCCGCGCCCGCAAACCATACAGGAAGCCATCATGTCCAACGGCAAAATCCGCGTCGCGGTCTTTTTCGGCGGGCGTTCGCCCGAGCATGACGTCAGCATCGTCACCGGGTTGCAGGTCATCCAGGCGCTGGACGCCGCGCAGTACGAACCCGTGCCCGTCTACGTGGACCGCTGCGGCGTCTGGCGCACCGGCGAAAAGCTGCTGGACCGCGCCACCTACATCCCCGCCCGCGACGCCGACGGCCTGCCCGCCGTGTCGCTGGAAATCGCCCCCGGCAAGGGCGGCATGCTGGTGGAGCAGACCTCCAGGCTGTTCGGCAAGCCCAGGCGCATTCCCTTCGACGTGGCCATCCCCGCCTTCCACGGCCCCTACGGTGAAGACGGCGACATGCAGGGCCTGTTCGAGGCTGTGGGCATTCCCTACACCGGCATGCGCGTGCTGGCCTCCGCCATATTCATGGACAAGGCGGCCACCAAGCAGGCCCTGGCCGGTAGCGGCATTCCCACGCTGCCCTGCGCGGTGCTGCGCAAGCCCGTGGGCGGCCTGCTGCCCCCGCGCGCCGACATCGAGGCCGCGCTGAAGGGCATCACCCTGCCCGGCTGCCTGAAGCCCGCGCACCTTGGCAGCAGCATAGGCGTGGCCAAGGTGGATTCCATCGAGGACATCGAGGCGGTGCTGCCGGGCCTGTTCAAGAGCGATACCGTGGCCATCGTGGAGCCGTACCTGGACGGCTGCGTGGAATACAACATTTCGGTGCGACGCAACGGAGAAGGGCACGCCACCTCGGCCATCGAGCGGCCCAAGCGCGACAGCGAACTGCTGGACTTTCGCCAGAAGTACCTTTCGTCGGGCGGAAAGACCGGCGGCAAGGCGGGCGGCGCCAAGAGCGCGGGCGATTCCGGCAGTGCGGGCATGCTTTCGCTGACGCGAGAGATCAACCCCGACCTGCCCGAAAGCCTGGAGGGCCGCATCCGCGACTTTGCCGTGCGCACCTACGCGGCCTTTGGCGGCACCGGCGCGCCGCGCATGGACTTCATGTACGACGCCACCCGCGACGAGGTGTGGCTGAACGAAGTGAACCCCATCCCCGGCTCGTTCGCCTTTTTCCTGTGGGAAGCGGCGGAAACCCCGGTGCGCTTCACCCGGCTGCTCTCGCTGATGATCGACGAGGCGCGGGCCATGGCCCGGCACACCGCCTGCCCGGAGGATCCGACCCCCGAGGCGGCGCGGCTGTTCCCCCGCCGGTAGCCACGGCATTCGGTCGGCGGACGCCACGGACGCTTCCGTCCGGACAGCCTCGCGGCCTCGCCCGCCATCCCTTGCTTCACAACGAAAGGTCCGCCCACGCCAGCCGCGGGCGGGCCGCCGACACCGAAAACCGTTTCCTTTCCTCCAAGGCCAGGATCGCAGAGGCTGATGGCCTGAGGGGACATCAAACACGGCGGGCAAAGCATGACGACAACATCCATCTCCGTGCGGTTCAAGCGGGGACTGAAGATCCTCCACATTTTTTTCGCTGGACTGTGGATTGGCGGGACTGCATCGCTAGCCTTGCTGATATGCCTGTACCACCCGCAGAACCCTGAAGAATTTCATGCAAAAAGCAGCATTCTCATGCTTCTGGATTATTACATCATCGCACCCGGAGCATTGGGTTGCTCAATAACCGGCTTCATATATGGCTTGAAGACAAAATATGGTTTTTTCCGTTTCAAATGGATAACCATAAAATGGATAATAAATATTTCGTTTATATTATTTGGAGCCATAATAGTTGTTCCATGGCTTGAATATTCCATCACCACCAGCACATCAATTCAGAATATAGCCGAAGAAAGTGCAAAAATAATATTTACACACATCTCAATAAACATCATTCAGTGGGCAGTAATATTGTTCATGCTGTTTCTTTCGGTGTTCAAGCCGTGGTCGGCATCGGACATGCATGATTAGGCTGCCGCACGGCGCATGACGAAATCGCGCAGCACGACAGCCTGACGCCTGGTCCGGGCGCTGGCCTTCCGGAACGCCAGCCCGAAACCGGCCCGATATCCCGTTGCCCATGCGGTCACGCGCCGCCTTCCGCCCTTGCCCCTTCGCGCGCCCCCGGTGTACACCACGGGGCGCGCTACGCCGCATGCCCGGTCCCTCTTCGCCTCTTCTTTCCACCGCTGCCCGCAGCCTTCAGACACGAGGCACGCACGGGCGCAATGGCTGTCGCGCCGAACACACCACTTCGAGGCCAGCATGAATTCCGCCCCCCCGACCGTCACCCGGACAACCATCCCGCAACCAACCGCAGACGCAAGCATTTCCCCCGCCGCCGCCTGTTCCGCGCCCCCCGTGACTTCCGCAAGCGGGGGGCCATACCTGCACATGGTGCACCTGCCCGATACAGCGCCCGCCCGCCGCACAGCGCCCAACGGGCCAGACACGGCCCCTACAGGCGCGAACGCCACCACCCTGCGCATCGGCCCCCAGATCATATGGGCGCACGGCTGGATGCACACCCACGCCAACCTGTTGCCGCTGGCCAACACCTGCACCCACGGGCGCGACAACTACCTGCTGGACATGCCCGGCTTCGGTCGCTCCGGCATGCCGCCCGCCACGTGGGGCACGCAGGACTACGCCGATCACGCCGCCGCGTGGCTGCGCACCCTGCCGCGCGGCAAACGGATATGGGTGGGACATTCCTTCGGCTGCCGGGTGGGCCTGCAACTGGCGGCCCGCCACCCGGACCTGCTGGACGGGCTGTTCCTGATGGCCGCCGCCGGGTTGCCCCGCCGCCGCACCCCCATGGAAAAATTCACGCGCGGGTGCCGCATCGCCGCGTTCAGGACGCTGAAGCACCTCAACTGGCTGGGCTTTGGCGCGGAGCGGGTGCGCCGCTTCTTCGGCAGTGCGGACTACGCCAACGCCGGCGCCCTGCGGCCCGTGTTCGTCAGCGTGGTCAACGAGAACCTGTCCGACGTGGCCGCCCGCGTGGCCTGCCCCGTGCGCCTGCTGTACGGAGAAAACGACACGGAAACCCCGCCCTCCATGGGGCAGGACTTTGCCCGGCTGCTGCCGCACGCGCACCTGCAGGTGCTGCCGCGCTTCGGGCATCTGGACATTCTGACGGCGGGCAGCCATCAGGCCGCGTACGCCCTGGACACCTTCTGCGAGGAAATCTTCGGTGGCTAGCTCTCTGTTTCTGGGCGCGGCGTTTCTTGCGTTCGCCGTACGGCGCTGCCTGACCTGGCTGCACATCTTCCAGCAGGAAGAATACGACGGCCCGCGTTTCCTGCGCTGGATGGCCGCCGCCCGCGCCTTCGACAAGCGCGCCACCCTGCCCCTGCTGGCCTGCTGGGGCGCGGCGCTGACCGCGCCGGAGGCC
>NZ_VRYY01000270.1 GCF_015731765.1 Nitratidesulfovibrio oxamicus | reverse complement strand
CGTACCGCTGCGGGCAGCGCGCCTGCCGTGCCGCCCTGTGCATGCGCGGGCCGCGTGCCCGTGCGCCAGCCGTCCGGACATGGACGTTCCCCGCGCCGGTCCCGCCCGCTACATGTCCACGTCCAGCGCCAGCCCCACCGGGCAGTGGTCCGACCCCATGACGTGCATGTCTATCCACGCATCGCGCACCGCGCCGCGCAGTTCCTCGGACACGAAGAAATAGTCGATGCGCCAGCCCACGTTCCGCTCGCGGGCGCGGGTCTTGTACGACCACCACGAATAGGCGTGGGGCGTGTCGCCCTGCACCAGTCGGAAGGTGTCCACATAGCCCGCCGCCGTGAAGCGGTCCATCCAGGCCCGCTCGACGGGCAGAAAGCCGGAGACGTCCTCGTTGTCCTTGGGCCGGGCAAGGTCGATGGGCCGGTGCGCGGTGTTGAAGTCGCCGCAGACCACGATGGGCTTGTGGCGACGCAGGTCCTCGGCGTGGTTCAGGAAGGCGTCGTAGAAGCCCAACTTGTAGTTCAGGCGTTCCTCGCCCTGACCGCCGTTGGGGAAGTAGATGTTGAAGTAGTGGAAGGCCGGAAATTCCAGGTGGATGCACCGTCCTTCGCCCTGCCATGCGGGGTCCGGCATGTCCAGGTGCACGGCCAGCGGTTCCACCCGGCTGAACACGGCCACCCCGGAATAGCCCTTCTTCACCCGCGAGGCCAGCCACCACGCCTTCCAGCCTTCCGGGTCGCGGTGGGCGGCGGGCACCTGTTCCCGCTCGGCCTTGGTTTCCTGCAGGCCCACGATGTGGCCGTCGCACCCGGCGAACCAGTTCCATTCCGGCTTGCCGCTCAGGGCGCGGATGCCGTTGACGTTCCATGAATACAGTTTGAGCAGCACGGGGCCTCCCTGCCTGCGGACGTGACGGATGTGATGAAGGGGATGGCGAAAGGGCTGCGGAGCGGGCAGCACCGCCAGCACGGCCTGTCTGGCTCTTGGGGCACATGCAGCGCGGCGTGAAAAACGCGGGCCGGGGCGGACTATTCCGGCGGGCCGGAATCCGTATCCGGACCCGTGGCGGAGCTGCCCCCCCCGTCGAAACCGTGACGCAGCCGCGCCGCGTACTGCATGTCCACGCCCAGGATGTGGTCTTCGAACCACGACTTCAGGAAGTGGAACATCTCCAGCGGCAGCATGGGCGGGTGGTCGTCCGCGTCGAGGGCCAGGGTGAATTCGCGCACCCGCGAAAGAAATTTCAGGTGCTCGCCCTGATGAAAGGTCAGCAATTCCGGCGCCACCTGCCCCACCACGGCTTCTTCCGCGGAAAAGTGCGCGGCGGCATGTGCCTTCAGGCCGGACAGCACGGCGCGCAGACGGCTGCCGTCCTCCGGGCAGGCGGCGGCATCGGCCATGTCGTTCAGCAGTTCGATGATGCGGGCGTGCTGGGCATCCAGTTCTGTAACGCCCACGCTGAACCGGTTCGACCACTCCACATGACGCATGACGGCTCCTTGGATGCGAGGCGCGGGGCGCAAATCCTTCCCGCGCCCGGCAGCATACACCACGAAAGAGCCTCGGCGAAAGGGGGTTAGTCCCGAAAACGCATGGGGGAAACGCCCCCCGTGAACGGTGTCGGCGGGGTCGGGGCCGCCCCTAGTGTCTGGACCGATCGACGAACAGGCCGGGCACGTCCTCGCCCGGCACCGGACGCGAGAACAGGTAGCCCTGGCCTCCCTCGCACGAAAGTTCGGACAGCATGATGCGCTGTTCCTCTTCCTCCACGCCTTCGGCCACCACGTCCAGGCCAAGGCTGTGCGCCAGCGCCACCACGGCCTGCACGATCTTGAAATGCCCCGGCTCGCGGCACATGCGCGCCACGAAGCTCTGGTCCACCTTCAGTGTGTCGATGGGGAACTGTTGCAGGTAGCTGAGCGAGGAATACCCGGTGCCGAAGTCGTCGATGCACAGCCGCACGCCGATTTCCTTCAGCCTGCGCAGCACCAGGTTGGCGTAGTCCGGGTTTTCCATCAGCATGGTTTCTGTCACTTCCAGCTTCAGGCATCTGGCGGGCAGGCCCGTTTCGCGCAGCACGGCGGCAACCTGTTCCACAAGGCCCGGCTGCGAAAGCTGCCGCGCCGAAAGGTTCACGTGCATGATCACGCCGCGCATGGACGGTTGCTGCTCGCGCCATGCGGACAGGGCGCGGCACGCCTCTGCCAGCACCCAGCGGCCCACCTGGTGGATCTGCCCGGTGGATTCGGAGACGGGAATGAATTCCGACGGCCCCACGATGCCCCGTTCCGGGTGGTTCCAGCGCACCAGCGCCTCGAACCCGGTCAGCTTGCGGTCGTGCAGCGACATGATGGGCTGGTAGACCAGGAAGAATTCGTTGTTGTCCAGCGCCCGGTGCAGGTCGATTTCCAACTGCATCAGGTTCATGGCCTGTTCGAGCATGGAAGGCTGGAACACCGCCATGCCGTCTCCGCCGTGCTCCTTCACGTGGTGCATGGCGATGTTGGCGTTGCGCAGCATCTCGTCGGCGTTGCCGCCGCCCCGGTTCATCACAACGCCCACGCTGGCGGAAATGCGGATCTGGCGGCCCGCCACCTCCAGCGGCGGTTCGAGCGAGGCGCAGATGCGCCGCACCGTGATCAGGGCCTCTTCCTCGGAGCGCACCTCGTCCAGCAGCAGGATGAATTCGTCGCTGCCCAGGCGCGATACGGTATCGATGGTGCGGGTGTTCTCGGCCAGACGCCGGGCCACCTCGCGCAGCACCTGGTCGCCCGCGGAGTTGCCCATGGAATCGTTGACCACCTTGAAGCGGTCCAGGTCCAGGAAGGCCACGGCGCACACGTTGTCCGCCCCGCGCCGGGCGCGGTGCAGCGAACGGTCGATGCGGTCCAGGCACAGGGCGCGGTTGGGCAGCCCGGTAAGCGGGTCGTGCCAGGCCTGGTGCTTCATCTGGGTGAGCATGATCTTGCGGTCGGTGACGTCGCGCCCGCTGAAGCGCACCCCCAGGGACGTGCCGTCGGCGTCGTGCAGGCGGCGGCTGGTGCAGGCCAGCCAGCGTTCGCGGCCATCCTGGGTGCGCACGCGCACCTCCACCTCGACCATTTCGGCGCCGGACGCCACCATGTCGCGGTGCTTGCGCCACAAAGGCAGGTCCTCGGGGTGCATGATGCCCTCGATGAACCGGGCGTTGGCGCGGAACGATTCCAGGGAATAGCCGGTGATGCGCTGGCAGGCGGGGGTGACGAACACCACCTTGCCGTTGGCGTCCTCCCAGTTTTCCCAGTCGGCCAGGTGATCGGCCAGCACGCGGAAACTCTGCGCGGTATCGCCATCGGGCAGGGGGGACGGGGCATGCGGAAAGGGCACGGCGTGCCGGGCGCGGGAGGGGGCGTCGTCGTACGGCGCGGGTTCCGGGGAAATCTGCGGCGAGGCGGGGATGGTGTGGCCGGAAGCCACGGCGGAAAGGGGGGCGGCGGGGGGGG
>NZ_VRYY01000269.1 GCF_015731765.1 Nitratidesulfovibrio oxamicus | reverse complement strand
GCAGGTCGGGCAGCGGGGCCACCTGCAAGGCGCGCTGGATGAGCCGCCCGCGCACCGCAAAGTCGTTGCAGGCGTCGCGCCAGGCGTCGAAGGCCGCGCGCGCGTCGTCGCTGCCCTTGCCTTTGGACGCCTTGAGCAGGCAGTCGTCCAGCCCGCCCTTTTCCAGATAGACCGACTTGGACAGCGGGGAAAAGGCGCTGTTCTCCGTGCACTTGTCCAGAAACTTGTGCAGGTTGGCGGCGGCGGAAAGTTGCTCTTCGGCCAGAATGCGCGACAGGGTGACCGTGGCGTCCCGCATGTCGGTATGGATGGCGACCAGCTTGGCCGCCAGGGCATCGGTATCCACATCGGGAAGGCCGCCACGGTGAGGGATGCCGGGGTTTTCATCGAACGGATCGGGGCCGCCATTGAAGGGGTCTGGACGGGACATGCCGCCTTCGGCCAGATGCAACTGCAAGAGCTGCGAAAGGCGCACCCGCAACCCGGCCCCCACGGTGAACCCCTTGAGGTCGGTGTGGAACAGCAGCAGGCGGCAGGCATCGCGCACGTCATCCCGCAATTGGACATCACCCCGGCGGGCGCGATCCAGGATCAGGTCGTACAGCGGCTCGAAATATTCGTCGGGTGAAAAGGACGGCTCGAAGTCGGGCGGCAGGGACAGTTCCAGCGCGGCCAGCCGCACCAGCATGGTCAGCAGGCTGTCGATGGTGCGGATGTTCAGCGCGCCATAGCGCCGCAGGATGATGTCCACCCAGCGGGCCGCGCGGGCAGGGGGCCACGCCCCGTCGCCACCGTCTTTCCGGGCTTGGACCGGATCGGCAAGGGCATGCTCCTTGAGCAGCCGGATGACCCGCTCCTTCATTTCCGATGCGGCCTTGTTGGTGAAGGTCACCGCCAGGATGTCCGGCCAGCAGTGCCCGCCTTCCACGGCCAGCGCGCAGGCCCGTCCGTCCTCGTCGCGCGCGCCCGCCAGCAACGACAGGAAACGCCGGGTCAGGGTGTAGGTCTTTCCCGATCCGGCGGAGGCCTTTATCTGCGTCAGCGTTGGCGTGGGCATGGGGATGCGTGTCCGGAAGGAGTAAGGGAAGTGGCGTTGCAATGCGAAACGTGTGGGCAAAAGCGTAGCGCCGGGGCGCGACACCGTTTCCGGACGGGGATTTCGTCATCTGGCAAGGAAGCCCCGTGTTCCGCGAAGGGAGCGTACTCTTCGGTACGTGACCCGAGCGGAACACGGTGGCTGACGCCGCCAGAGGGGGAAAGCCCCTCCGGAAACTAGATGGGGCAGGCTCGGGTACTGTCCGGCACCATCCCCGCCAGATCCACCTGCCCGGTGGACTCCAGCACCGCCCGCCAGTAGTCGGACGCCACGTTCAGCTTGCGCCGGGTGCGCGTCACCAGGTCCAGCGGCAGGTGCACGTAGCGGTCCATCAGCTTGGACACCACCATGCCGGTGCGCCCGGCCATGGCGGCGTGCACGGCGTGCTGGCCCAGAAAGCCGCAGTACACCCTGTCGTTGGCGTTGGCGGGCACGGAACGGATGATGTAGCTGGGGTCGATGTACTTCAGTGCGTACGGCAGCGAGCGTTCGTCGCAGTAGCGCTTGATTTCCGAGCGCAGCAGCGTGGCGATATCGCCCAGGATGGGGTTGCCCGAGGCGTCGGTTTCGCCGGTGCCTTCCAGCAAGTGCTGGCCCGCGCCTTCCGCCACCACGATGACGGCGTGGGCGCGCGAACGCAGCCGCTTTTCCAGCGCAGGCAGCAGGCCCCCTTCGCCGTGCAGGGCAAAGCGCACCTCGGGAATGAGCACGAAGTTCACTTCCTTCAGCGAAAGGGTGGCGTGCGCGGCGATGAAGCCCGATTCGCGACCCATCAGCTTGACCAGCCCCACGCCGTTCATGGCCCCCAACGCCTCCACGTGGGCGCACTGGATGGCTTCCGTGGCCTTGTACACGGCGGTTTCGAAGCCGAACGACTGGCTGATGAAATTGATGTCGTTGTCGATGGTCTTGGGGATGCCGATGACCGAGATGCGCAGGTTGCGTCGCGCGATTTCGGCCACTATGCCCGATGCCGCGCGCATGGTGCCGTCGCCGCCGATCATGAACAGGGCGCTGACGTTCATGCGCTCCAGCGCGTCCACCACCTCTTCGGGCGACTGCGGCCCGCGCGACGAGGCCAGGATGGTGCCGCCGAACTGGTGGATGTCCGAGACCTTGTCCGGGGTCAGTTCCATGAATTCGTGGCGGTACTTGGGGATGAACCCTTCCAGCCCGTAACGGATGCCGATGACGGCGGGCACGTTGTAGGCGTGGTACGCCTCCATGACGATGGCCCGGATGACGTCGTTGATGCCGGGGCACAGGCCGCCGCAGGTGACGATGGCGCACTTGGTCTTGGAAGAATCGAAATACAGGTGGCTGCGCGGCCCGGCGGGTTCGAACTGCAGGGGGACGGATTCAGCGCCCAGTTCGGCGATGTGCTCGCGGTCGAGGAACAGGGGGATGCCCTGTTCGTCGGCGTAGCTGCCGTAGCAGAGCGGGGTGGGTATCTTGGCCGGTCCCAGGACGGGAATGGTGGTGTCCAGTTGCAGGACGCCGTTGTCGAAATGGGTCGAGGGCATGGGGTCTGTCCTCCCGGGGATGGCGGCTTGGAGTGAAGTGGGCGGAGGGGGGAGCCGGTCAGGAAATGTCGACCGGTTCCGTTGGCATTTTGTGTGGTTTTTTCCGGATATACCTGTACAGCATAGCACGGCGCAGCCCATAAGGCCAGCCTGCGCGGGCGGAATGAACGGGGCGGACGGTGTGCGCCGTCCGCCCCGATGCGTTCATGGTTGGGGTCGGCCTTTCGCGCGCGGACAGGGCCGCGTGTGCGGTGCCAGCGCCCCGGCTACCAGGGGGTGGTGGGGGACTGCATGCCAAGCTGGGTATCCAGCATGGCCCGCGAGGTTTCGCGCAGCACGGCGGTGTTGTGGCGGGCGCACTTGTCGCAGCCGATGCCGGGCAGCGCGGACACCACGTAGCGCACGCTGGTGCCCGCCAGTTCCAGCAGGCTGTTGCCCAGCGAGGTGAGCACGCAGTAGTTCTTCCACACGTACAGCATTTCGTCGCGCACGCGGGTGCGCACCACGCCGTCGCCGTTCAGGTCGAAGTCCTCGACTTCGGGCCGCAGGACAAAGGCGTCCTGCGCGCAGGCGCGGGCCTGCGGCACTACGGCCACGTTCCAGTCGAACATCACCGCGCGGCGGATGCGGCGGCACAGGTCGTGCCCGGTGAAGGCATCGCCGTGAAAGCGTTCGTCCAGCGGGCCCAGCTTGCGCAGGGCGGCGGTCTTCACGGCGGCGAAGGCCAGCGAAACGGCCTGCACGCGGGTGGGCTGCTGAAAGTGCTTTTCGCCGTAGGCGGGCCAGTTGAACCAGGTGCGCGGCAGGCAGCCCGGCAGCCCGCTGAGGCGGGCCAGCTTCACGATCAGGCCGGGCAGGCGGGCGG
>NZ_VRYY01000268.1 GCF_015731765.1 Nitratidesulfovibrio oxamicus | reverse complement strand
TGCCCCGCGCAGCAGTTCCGCGGTCAGGAAGCCGCCCACGCGCAGGCAGAACCGCGCCGCAGGCGGCGGCAGATCCTGCAGGCGCAGGGGCAGCCGTTGCGGCAGCAGCGGGCGCGCCGTGAGGGCGGGAGAGGCGTGCGGGGTATCGGGATGGGGCATGGTTGGCCTGCGGACGAAAGAGGGAACGCCCGGCGCAAAGGCCGGGGCGGGAAGGCGTGACGGTGTCGTAGGCGGCTGCGTGAGGGCAGTGCCCGCCACCCGTGATGGCTTCACGCTTGCCTGCCTCTGGCTGATATGCGTGGGGCACGGTGCCGACAACGGGAAAGCGGCGAGAGCGGCAAAAAGCGCGCGGGTTCCGAAACGGGGGGCGGCTGGATGGCGCCAACCCGCAGTGCGGACAGGCGACGGCGCAACGCGCGGCTCCGTCGCTACACCGCTATGCCAAGGTCCGCCAGCAGGCCGTCCAGATAGTCGATCATGTGCGCCCGCAGTTCTGGCGAGGCGTAGGCGATGCATTCGCAGCGCAGCATGCCCCGCGCCCGCACCAGCAGTTCCATGCGCAGGGCGTCCTCGTCCACCTCCAGCGCGAGGCAGAACGGGCCGCAGCTTTCGCCGTGGGCCACCTGCACGGGGGTAAGGTGGTGCTGGGGCACCGGCAGCCAGTAGAGGCCGCTCATGCCGCCGCCAAGGTCCATTTCGGCCAGGCGCGCGCGCACGGCGGCGATGTCGTCGGTGGTCAGGTCGTCTATGCAATAGGTGCGCATGGGGTCTCTTATGCGTGGTGCTTGCGGTCGCTGTGGGCGTCTTCGGGCACGTCGTCGCAGTCCAGGTTGAACATGCGGCGGGTGATGTCGATGTACCGGGTTCCGGCCTCTTCCTCGTCGAAGCGGCGTTTCAGGAAGGTGATGGGTTCGTGGTTCACCTTCTTGACGATGGCGCACAGCATGGCCTGCAATGCCTCGCGGGTGGCGTTGTCCACCGGGCCAAGGCGTTTCAGGGTGCGGGCCAGTTCGTCCTGGGCAATGCGTTCGCTGCGCCGCAGCAGGTCCACGATGGTGGGTTGCAGGTCGAGCGACTTCAACCACCTGGCGAAGTTGCCCGCCTCTTCTTCCACGATGGAGCGGGCCTTGGCCGCCTCGTCGCGGCGCTGGGCCATGTTTTCCTCGACCACCTCTTTCAGGTCGTCGATGTCGTACAGGTAGACGTTGTCCAGGTTGTTGACGTCGGGGTCGATGTCGCGCGGCACGGCAATGTCGATGAAGAACATGGGCCGGTTCTTGCGGCGCTTCAGCACGTCCTTGATGTCCCGCGCCCGGATGATGGGCTCGTGCGCGCCGGTGGAACTGATGATGATGTCCGCCTCGGCCAGCCGCACCGACAGATCCTGGAACAGCACCGCCTCGCCCTTGAACTGCCTGGCCAGTTGCAGGCCGCGTTCGAAGGTGCGGTTGGCCACCATGATCTCGCGGATGCCGGAATTCAGCAGGTGGGTGGCCGCAAGTTCCGCCATTTCGCCAGCGCCGATCAGCATGGCCTTGTACTGCGACATTTCACCGAAGATGCGCTTGGCCAGTTCCACCGCCGCGTAGCTGATCGACACGGCGCTGGAGGCCACGCCGGTTTCGGTGCGCACCCGTTTGGCCACGGAAAAGGCCTTGTGCAGCAGGCGGTTCAGCACCACGCGGGTGGCGTTGCGGCCCACGGCCTTGCGGTAGGCGTCCTTGAGCTGGCCGAGGATCTGCGGTTCGCCCACCACCATGGAATCGAGGCTGGAGGCCACGCTGAACAGGTGGCGCACCGCGTCGATGCCCTTGTGCACGTAGACGAAGGGTTCAAGGTCGCCGCGCTGCTGGCCGCGCGCGGCGGCCCAACAGTCCAGCACGCGCGCGGGCACGCCGGGGCCGTTGCCCACGGCCATGATTTCCACGCGGTTGCAGGTGGACAGGATGACCACTTCGGAGATGTCGTCACCGGTGGGCACCACCCCTTGTTCAAGGACGGTACAGTCGGTGAGGGCGAACCGCTCGCGCACTTCGACGCTGGCGGTGCGGTGGTTGAGGCCGATGAGATAGATTTCCTGATCCATGTGAACTCTGTGCTTCGCGGGGTGCGTCTTGTGGTCCGCTGGGTGCGCGGCGTGCGGCGCCTGCTCCGGGTTGCGGGTCATGGTTCCTGCGGGGTGCTGCGGTTACTGCGGGTTGAAGCTGTGGTGCGTGGTCATCAGGAAGTTGACCCCCAGCAGCGAGAACACGCATACCGCGAAGATCCAGATGGCCATGACGGCGGTCTTGCGGCCCCGCCAGCCCAGCGCCAGCCGCTGGTGGAACAGCAGGGCGAACATGCACCACACCACCAGCGAGACGACTTCCTTGGGGTCCCACGACAGCATCTTGCCCCAGGCTATGCGCGCCCACACGAACCCGGAAACCATGCCCAGCGTGAACAGCGGAAAGCCCGCCATCACCGCGAGGTGGTTCACCTTGTCAAAGGCGGAAAGCGCGGGCAGGTCGCGGTCGAAGCCGGAAAGGCGCGTCTTGTGCTTCAGCTTGCGGTCCATGTACAGGAACAGCAACCCGGCCCCGCAGGCCATGGTCATCAGGCTGAAGCTGAGGAACAGCGTGCCGATGTGCAGCCCGAAGAACAGGCCGGACATGGCGGGCGGCAGCTTGCTTTGCACGTCGGCCAGCATGAACGACGAGACGTAGAACACCAGCGCCACCGGAGAGGCGGTAAGCCCCAGGAATTCCAGCCGCAGCCGCCACCAGACAAAGAAATAGATCAGCAGCAGGCTCCACGAGAGCATGCGGAAATAGTAGGCTTTTTCCAGAACCTGCCAGGTCTGCCCCTGCATGGACAGCCCCAGCATGACGGTGTGCAGGGCAAAACCCGCCAGCGTCAGCCATTGCGAAAGGCGCTTCAGCCTGTCGCGCCGGGCCAGCAGGCCCACGGCAATGCATACCGTGCCAAGCACGTAGAGCATGATGATGGCGATGGAAAGCAGCTCAAGCGAGCTCATGCAGCAACTCCACGATGCGCGGATGCAGTTCCGCGGGCAGCAGTTCGGTCAGGATGCGTTCGGCCCCGGCGTGGTCGCGCGCGGCCAGTGCGTCGATGAGCGGCGATTCCACGAGGGCGCGGAACAGCGCCGTATTCTGCCCTGTCTCTTGCCCAAGCGCAAGGACGAGCGGGCGCAGGCGGCCCAGCAGTACGGCAATGGCGTCGTACCGCGCGCCGAACCATTGTTGCAGGTCCATGCGGATGCGCCGGGCAAGGGCCGGGCTGTGTCCCCCGGTGGAAAGGGCCACCGTCAGGTCGCCGCAGGCGAAGTGGGCAGGCACGATGAACGCCCCCGTGTCCGGGGCGTTTGCCACGTTGCAGGGCACGTTGCGCTGGCGGCAGGCATCGGCCACGGCGGCGTTGACGGTGCGGTTGCCCGTGGCCGCGAAGGCCAGTGCGCAGCCGTCCACGTCGGCGGGGACGAAGGG
>NZ_VRYY01000267.1 GCF_015731765.1 Nitratidesulfovibrio oxamicus | reverse complement strand
CTGAACCGGCGGGCGCAGGCCCGGGCCGGGCAGGGCGCCGGTGCGGCCAGCACCGCCGATGCAGGCGTCACCGGTGATGGGGGCGGCACGGCCCTCTACGACCTGATCTTCACCGACATATTCAATTCGTACTACTCCGTGCCCTTCCACGTGGGCACCGTGGAGGCGGCCCGCCGCATGCGCGCGCTGCTGGCCGACGACGGGGCCGTGGTCATGAACATCATCTCCGCCGCCGGGGGCGAGGACGGGCGGCTGTTCCGGGCCATCCGCGCGGCGTTCGTCGCCTCGTTCGCGGATGTGCGGGTGTATGCCGTGGCCACCGCCGATTCCGTGGATTACGTGCAGAACCTGATGCTGGTGGCGCGCCCCGTCGCGGGCCTGCCGGAGGTGCCTGCCGCCGCCCTGACGCCCGAGGTGCGCGAGATGCTGGCCTGTCGGCTGGAACTGCCCGCCAGCGACGACGTGCCCCCGCTGACCGACGAATACGCCCCGGTGGAGCGGTATGCGCTGGGGCTGGTGCGCTGGCGGTAAGGCTCGCAGCCATTCCGGCCTTGCATAGTCCGCGCGATGCGTTATCCTGAAAGCCGGTTGCGTTCATCCGACGTCACGAAGCCCAAGGAGCATCGCCATGCATTCCCGTACCCGCACCGCCCGCCCCCGCGCCGTGGTCCTAGCCGCCGCCCGCGACGACACCTTTTTCGCGGTCCTGCTGGCCTCCGCCGTTCTGCTCGTGCTGCTGGGCATGCTGGCCCTTGCCGCGCCCGCGCGCGCCGACGACAGCGAGGTGGGCTGCGTGACCACCGAATGGAAGCTGCTGGGCGCCAATCATCAGGTGTGCGTCTTCGCCTTCCAGGATCCGCGCATTCCCGGCGTCTCGTGCTTCATCAGCCAGGCCAAGACCGGCGGCATCAGCGGCAGCCTGGGGCTGGCAGAGGATCCGTCCAACTTTTCGGTGTCGTGCAGCCAGACCGGCCCCATCAGCATCCCGGACAGGCTGCCCGCCAAGGAAAACGTGTTCAGGGAATCGACCTCGGTGTTCTTCAAGGCCACGCGGGTAACCCGGCTGTGGGACAAGGAACGCAACACCCTGGTCTACCTGGCGGTAAGTCGCAAGATCATTGACGGATCCCCGTACAATTCGGTGTCCACGGTGCCGGTGCGTCCGTAGCTGGCCCGCAGGAGTCAGGCCAGCGCCGTCCAGTAACCGCGTCGCTTTCCTGTCCCGTTTTTCTGCCCGGCATAACTGCAAGGCCCGCCGCTATCGCGGCGGGCCTTTGTGCTGCCAGAAACCGTCTGCCAGAAGCCGTCTGGCAGGGGCTGTTTGTCGGGGGCAGCCTGTCTGCGCAGGCTTGTCGCCACGTGAGAATCAGGGTTTGCCCATGGTGCGATGGGTGCGCTATGTTGTGGGCCGGGGATGGCCGAATACCGCCCGGAGCCGCGCGCACGGGCACGGAGGTAGCCGGATGCAGGACATGTACGGGATGCGGACCGCGTTCAGGAAGGCGTTGATCGTGTCGTGCCTTGCCGTGACGGTTCTTTGGTGGGCCGTGGCGGCGCGGGCGGGCAGCGTCAGCGACTATGCCGGGGACATGGTGTCGCTGGACGCGGCTGGCAAGGTGGAGACCACCAGCCGCCTGTTCTTCTCCGGCGGCAAGGCGCGCGTGGAGATACCCGCGCAGGAGGACATGGGGCCCATGGTGATCATCGTGCGGCCCGACCGCAAGGTGCAATGGATGATCGACGTGAAGGCCAGGACATACTTCGAGCAGTCGCTGGACGAGAAGGCCCTTGCCGCCATGAACCGGGGCGGTGCGCCTGCCATGACCATGGGCGAACATGTCGTGAAGGAAGAGCCGCTGGGCAGCGAAAAGGTGAACGGCTACGACACGCGCAAGAAGCGGGTCACCTCCACGTCCAAGGTCATGGGCAAGACGTACACCACCGTGTCCACGGTGTGGACGGCCGACGAGTTCGACGTGCCCCTGCGGGAGCGCGGCGAAACGGGCGAGACCGAGGAGTTTCGCAATATCAAGGTGGGGGCGCAGCCCGCCGCGCTGTTCGAGGTGCCCACGGGGTACACCCGGAGCAAGAACATGCCCGGCATGCCGGATATGTCAGGTATGTCGGACATGCCGGATATGTCAGGTATGCCGGACATGAAGGACATGCCGGACATGAAGGCACTGGAAGGCATGGGTATGCCGCCGGGCATGAAAATGCCGGGGCAGTAGCCGCAAGCGGCAGAGAAAAGGCAACACAAGGGCCGGGCATGAAAATGCCCGGCCCTGCGTGGTGTATGGCGGTAGGGAGCCCGTTGCAGGCACCCCGTGGTGCGTCGGGAAGGAGCGCCCTAGCGGGCTTCCATCACCAGGATGCGCGTGCGCCCCGTGTCGGACTCGCGCACGGTGAGTTCCACGGTGCGGGCGTTGTTCTTTACGGCGTCCACCATCAGCGTGGCCGTCTCCTTGGTGTCGCAGTCGAACACGTCTACGATCTCGCCGCGCATGGGCACGGCGTCCACGTCGATTTCCACGAGATGGCCCGATTCGGTGTCGAAGCCGTCCCACGCCATGGCGGCGCAGGGCAGGGTCAGGGACAGCAACGCGGCCAGGGCGAACGGGCGGACGAGCGGGCGGATGGTGTGCTTCATCCGGCCCGTGTAGCAGAGCCGGCAGGGGGCGGCAAGTGCGTATTTTGTCGGCTGGTTACGGAAGCATCTTGAGAAAATCCCCGTAGCCCTCGGCCTGCATGGCCTCTTGCGGGACAAAGCGCAGCGCGGCGGAATTCATGCAGTAGCGCAGCCCCGTGGGGGCCGGGCCGTCGGGAAACACGTGCCCCAGGTGCGACCCGGCAATGCGGCTGCGCACCTCGGTGCGCACCATCCACAGGGTACGGTCCACATGCTCGGTCACTGCGTCCGGTGTCACGGGGCGGGTGAAGCTGGGCCAGCCGGTGCCCGAATCGTACTTGTCGGACGAAAGGAACAGCGGTTCGCCCGACACCACGTCCACGTAGATGCCCTGGCGCTTTTCATCCCAGTATTCGTTGTGGAAGGCGCGTTCGGTGCCTTCCTTCTGGGTGACCTCGTATTGCAGGGGGGTGAGGCGGGCGCGCAGTTCCCTGTCCGCGGGCTTGGAAAAGCGCTGCCATGGTGCGGGGGTGGTCATGGGGATGTCTCCCTTGATCCCGGACGCGTCGTGCTTGACGTCGGGCGCGGCGTGCGGGGAGTGTATCGGAGGGGGGGCGGCATCGGATGCGGCCATGCCGGGCACCGTTGCGCCGGATGCCGATGGGGATTGCTGCGCCGCCACGCCCGGCTGCCCGGCCAGCAGGGCGAACAGCAATACTGCCAGCAACAGCCAGAGCAGGTCGGGCAGGCCTTCACGCGTGCGGATGCGGTCATGGGTGGTGCGAGACCCGGCGGCGTCCGCCGCTTGCTGCCCGGGGCAAAGGCGAGGGGCGCGCGTCAGGCGGGCGGCAACGCGCGAGAGCA
>NZ_VRYY01000266.1 GCF_015731765.1 Nitratidesulfovibrio oxamicus | reverse complement strand
CCGCCTGAGCCCCGACCGCATCACCACGCCGCTGGTGCGCGGCGCGGACGGCGCGCTGCACCCGACCACCTGGGACGAGGCGCTGGCCCTGTGCGCGTCGAAGCTGGACGCCCTGCGTGACACGCCGGAATCCATCCTGCACCTGCGCGGCTTCGGCTACCGGGGCGCGCTGGCGGAAGCCAGCAACTACCTCTTCAACAGTCTGGGCGCGGCCCGCAAGCGCGGATCCTTGTGCGACGGCGCGGGTGATGCCGCCTGCGAGGCCGACTTCGGCGCGCCGGACCACAACGACAGCGACGATCTGGCCAACGCCGCCGCCATCGTCAACTGGGGCAAGGACCTGGCCCGGTCCTCGCTGCACCTGGGACTGATGGTGCGCGACGCCCGAAAGCGCGGTGTGCCGGTGCTGACCATCTCTCCCGGCGGCGACGACAACGACGCCTTCACCGATGCCCGCATCCGCATCCGCCCCGGCGGTGACCGCTTTCTGGCCGCGGCGGCCATCCGCCGCCTGCTGGCCGGGGATGCCGTGCCGCCGACCATCAGCGAGCGCACGCGCGGCTTCGGGCAATTTCGGGACATGCTGCTGGCATACAGCGAGGCGGATCTGCTGGCCGCCTGCGATGCCACCCCGGCGGATCTGGACACCCTGTGCCGGTGGATGCGCCGCGAGGCAGGCAACGGCGGCCCCACGGCCAGCCTGCTGGGTTGGGGGCTGCAACGCTACCTGCGCGGCGGCGAGAGCGTGCGCTTCATCAACGCGCTGGTCATGCTGTCCGGCAACATGGGCGTTTCCGGCGGCGGCGCGTACTACGGCATTTCCTCTGGCCGCAGCCTGGACCTTTCGTGGAGCAGGAAGGCGGGCACGCCCGCCCGAACCTTCCTGCTGTCGCATCTGGCGCGGGAACTGGCACAGGCCGACCCGCCGGTACGCTTCCTGTGGGTGGACGCCTTCAACCCGGTGAACCAGTCGCCCGACGCACCGGCGCTGGCCCGCGCCGTGGAGGCCATCGACTTCACCGTGGTGGTGGAGGCCTTCCTGACCGACACCGCCAGCCGGGCCGACGTGGTGCTGCCCTGCGCGCTGGTGCTGGAGCGCGAGGAAATCTTCGGCTCCGCCTACCACAACTGCATCGCCTATGCCGCGCCTGCCTGTCCCATGCCCGGCGACGTGCGCCACGACTTCGACATAGCGCGCGGCGTGGCCGAACGGCTGGCCCGGCCCATTCCCTTCCCGGACCGGGAGGATGTACTGCGGCAGGCCCTGCGCTCACCTCACCTTGAAGTATCGCTTGAAGAACTGAAGGCCACCGGCTGGACCAAGGCCAAGCGGCCCTCCGTGGCGTGGGCAGGCCTGCGCTTTGCCCACCCCGACGGGCTGTACCACCTGCCCGAGGCCCTGCACATGGACGGTGCCGCCCCAGCCACCCCGGATGGGGCTTTGGCGAGCGACTACCCACTGCACCTGCTGACCCTGCTGGCCCCGGACTACGTCAACTCGCAGGTGGGCTTGCCCGGTCGCCAGCCCTCCGGCGATGCCGCCCCCATCACCGTGCAGGTGGCTCCCGAATGCCCGGCCTTGTCCACGCTGGATCTGAGTCGTCCCGTGTTCATCGTCTCGCCGCATGGCCGCATGCCCGTGCAGGTGCAGACCCTGCCCGGCATCCACCCCCGCACGGTCATCATGCCGCGCGGCGGCTGGCTGGCCCATGGGCGCTCGCCCAATGCCATCATCGCCCCGCTGGCCACCGACATGGGCGACAGCACCGCGTATTACGAGCAGCGGGTGCGGCTGGAGAATTGATCTATTTGATGACAAAACGGGCGTTTATGCCCATCCATGCCCTCCAATTAAAAAGTTTGGGGGGAGAGGGGATGGGGGTACGGGGGAAGGGGAGAACCCCCTTTTCCAAAAGGGGGTTCTCCCCTTCCCCCGATTCTCTTTACTCCAACACCAACCGGCTCGCCACGGGCATGCGCCAGCCGGTGCCGAAGGCGCGGTCGGTCACCTTCAGGCCGGGGGCGGCCTGCCGCCGCTTGAATTCGGAAATACGCACCAGCCGCAGCACGTTGTCCACCACGGCGGGATCGAAGCCCTCGACCACCACGGCGTTGCGGTCCATGTGGTGCACCACGCAGCACTCCAGGATGGCGTCAAGCACGTCGTAGGGTGGCAGGCTGTCGGTGTCCTTCTGGTCGGGCCGCAGTTCCGCCGAGGGGGGCTTGTCCAGGATGGCCGTGGGTATCAGGTCGTATCCGGCCTGTGCGTTGCGCCAGCGGCACACCCGGTACACCAGCGTCTTGGGCACGTCGGCAATGACCGCAAGGCCCCCGGCCATGTCGCCGTAGATGGTGCAGTAGCCCACGGCCAGTTCCGACTTGTTGCCGGTGGTCAGCAGCACCGCGCCCGACTTGTTGGACACGGCCATGAGCAGGTTGCCCCGGATGCGCGACTGGATGTTTTCTTCGGTCACGTCGCGCACCGTGCGGCCCAACGCGCCGAACACCGGGGCCAGCGCCGCGTCGAAGCCCTCCATCATCGGGCCGATGGGCACCGTGTGCACTGCGTCCGCAGACAGGCCCAGATTGCGGGCCACGGCCAGCGCGTCGGTCACGCTGCCTTCGCTGGAATGGGGCGAAGGCATCAGCAGCACCCGCACGTTCTCCGGCCCCAGCGCCTCTGCCGCCACAGCCGCCACCAGCGCCGAATCCACCCCGCCGGAAAGGCCCAGCACCGCGCCGGTGAACCCGCACTTGCGGGCGTAGTCGCGCGTGCCCATGACCAGCGCGTGCCACACCTGCGCCTCCGGCTCCGCCGGGTCCGGGCAGATGGCGCCCGTGCCCGCCGCAACGTCCACCAGCACCGTGTCTTCCTCGAACGGTCGCCCGCGCGCGATGAGATGCCCCACCGCGTCAAAGGCCACGCTCTTGCCCGCGAACAGCAAATCGTCGTTGCCGCCCACCTGGTTGGCGTACAGCACCGGCACCCGGTAACGCGAGGCCACGCGCGACAGCATGCGTTCGCGTACCGCCTGCTTGCCCAGCGTGAACGGCGAGGCCGACAGGTTGATGATGGCGTCCACCCCCGCCAGCCCAAGGTCCGCCACCGGATCGGTCTCGTACTGGCGGTGTTCCTGCCAGAAGGTCTTGTCGTTCCAGATGTCCTCGCACACCGTGACGCCCAGCCGCCAGCCCGCCACCGTCACCGCGCCGCAGTTCACCCCCGGCTCGAAGTACCGGCGCTCGTCGAACACGTCGTACGTGGGCAGCAGCACCTTGCGCGTGGCCACCGTTACCGTGCCCTCGTGCAGCAGAACCGCCGCGTTGTGCAGCCGGTTGCCCACCGGCGTGGGGTTGGGCACCGGAGCGCCCACCAGCACCGGCGGCGCATCCTTCAGCCGCAGTGCCAGCGCCTCGAGCGCCTTGCGGCAGCCGGGCACGAAGTCGCTCCGCAGCAGCAGATCGCGTGGCGGATACCCGCAGATGGCCAGCTCCGGCGTGACGCACAGCCCCGCACCCC
>NZ_VRYY01000276.1 GCF_015731765.1 Nitratidesulfovibrio oxamicus | reverse complement strand
CGCCGCCGCGCGCCCCCCGCCGCTCCGCACGGTGCCGCCAACTGGCGCTGCTGCCCCGATTCCCCCAGTTTCACCAGCCCCCCCTGCTGCATCTGTTCACCCTGCTGCTTCTGCTGGCGCTCTCCCCCCTGCTGGCCGCCTGCAACGCCGACAGCCCCCGCAAGCAGGAAGACGCGGCAGCGCCGGGCGTCACGGACGACGCCATCCACCTTGCCTCGTCCCTGGCCCTGACAGGGCATGCCAGCTACCTTGGCGTGCAGACCCTGCGCGGTGCGCTGTCGTACATCCACCACGTCAACGACACCGGCGGGGTGCACGGGCGGCGCATCCTGCTCACCGCCGTGGACGACGGCTACGACCCGCCCCGCTGCCTGGCCAACACCCAGCGGTTTCTCATCGACGGCGACGTGTTCGCCCTGTTCAGCTACGTGGGCACGCCCACCACCATGCGAGTGCTGCCGCTGGTGGAAGAGGCGCGCATCCCGCTGGTGGGCATGTTCACCGGGGCCAACGGCCTGCGCGAACCGTTCAACCGCTACGTGTTCAACGTGCGCGCCTCGTACTATCAGGAAACCAAGGCCGCCGTGCGCCATCTGGTGCGCGACCTTGGGCTGACGCGCATAGCCGTGTTCTACCAGTACGACGCCTACGGCTTCGACGGGCTGACCGGCACGGAAATAGCCCTGCGCGAACTGGGCCTGGCCCCGGTGACACGCGGCTCGTACGTGCGCGGCACCACCAAGGTGGAGGAAGGGCTGCGCCGCATCCTGGCCGCCGATGCCCAGGCCGTGGTCATGGTGGGCACCTACGAGCCCTCGGCCCGGTTCATCCGCCTGGCGGAACAGGCGGGCCTGCGCGCGGTGTTCCACTGCCTGTCGTTCACCGGGGCGGAGGAACTGGCCCGGCTGCTGGGCAATGCGCCGGCGAACCCGGTGACCATGTCGCAGGTGGTGCCGCCCCCACGCGCCAAGGAAACCCCCGACCTCCTGGCCGCCGCCGCCGACTACGTGCAGTTGCTGCGCCGCTATTTTCCCGACGAGACGCCCAACACCATCGGCCTTGAAGGCTACGTCAACGCGCGCATCCTGGTGGAAGGGCTGCGCCGCGCAGGCCGCGACCTGACCCGCGAAGGCTTCGTGCAGGCCCTGGAATCGCTGCGCGACTACCCACTGGGCGGCAGCACCTACGTGTCCTTTTCGTCCGAGAGCAGGCAGGGCATGAACCAGGTGTACTTCACCCGGCTGCATGGCGGGCAGTTCGAACTGATCCGCGACTTCCGCGAGGTGCGTCCCCTGCCCGCGCCAGCCCCCGCGGCAGGACAGGATGCGCTGTCCGGGCCGCGAAGCGAATCCGGACCGGACACCGCGCCCTCGCCAGCCACCGCATGGGCGCCGCATTCCCCGTCAGCCCCGGCCCCCGAACGAACACCCGCGCCCACCGGGGCGGAACAGGACACCCGGCCCGGCGCCGAGCCGACGCCCTCCGTGCATTCCGCGTCTCCCGCATTATCCCCCACCCCCGGCAGCGCGGAGGCTCGGTCATGATCCTGCGCCGCTTCCAGCGCCTGGGGCTGCAACAGAAGTTCTTCATCACCATCCTGGTGGTGATCATGGCCATCAGCGGCACCATCGCCCTGCTGGCCCGGTGGATCCTGGTATCCGGCCTGACGGCGGAACTGGAACTGCGCGGCGCGGCCATTGCCCACAGCGTGGCGGCGCGCGGGGCGGGGTACATCCTGGACAACGACGAGGCGCAACTGGTGGGGCTGATCTTCGACGAGGCCCAACTGCGCGAACGGCACCAGTTCATCGCCTACATCTTCGTCACCGACCCGCAAGGTACCGTGCTGGCCCACACCTTCATCAAACCCTTCCCCGAATACCTGCGCATGGCCAACCCCCTGCCCGACGGCGCGGCCAAAAGCGTGGAACTGGTGGACGTGATGGGCATGTCGGCCTACGACATCGCCGTGCCGGTGAAGGAGGGGCTGTACCGCATCGGCGATGTGCACGTGGGCCTCAGCAAGGACCACATGGACAGCCTGGTGGGCAAGCTGCGGGTGACCTTCCTGGGGTTCATCACGGCAGTGGTGGTGATCACCTTCTTCATCAGCCACTACCTCGCCCGGTACATTACCGCGCCGGTCACGCGGCTGACGCGCATTTCGGACGATCTTTCGCGCGGCAACTTCAACACCGCCGTGGACCTCGACGTGCCCGACGCAGGCTGGGACATCCACGACTGCCCCGCCTACAGCGACACCGACCTGCCCTGCTGGCACTTTGACGAACAGCGCCGCGTGCGCCCCGCCCCCGACATCCACGAACCGGAAAAGCTGCACCGCTGCGTCACCTGCGTGTTCTACCGCAAGCGCGGCGGCGACGAGGTGATCCAACTGGCCGACTCGTTCCGCAACATGGTGTGGTCCATCCGGCTGTACCGCAAGCGGTTGCAGGAATCCGAAGGCAAGTACCGCTCGCTGTTCGACAGCGGGCCGGACCCCATCTTCGTGGTGGACTGCACCGACCTTTGCATTCTGGACGCCAACCCCCGTGCCGTGGAAATGTACGGGTACACCCGCGCGGAACTGAAGGGCCTGCCCCTTACCGCGCTGGGCGGCGACGCCGTGCGCGAATGCAGCGCCGTGTTCGACACCGTTTTCGATGGCGGCGATGCGGCGGGCGGCTGCCTGAACATCCCGAAGGCCATGCAGGTGCGCAAGGACGGCAGCGTGTTCCACGTCAACCTGCACGCCTGCCCCATCAGCTACCGCGGGCGGCCCGCCATCATCGTGTCCACCACCGACATCTCCGAAATGATGGACAAGGACGCCCAGATCATCCAGGCGGCCAAGATGAAGTCGCTGGGCGAAATGTCCGCGGGGGTGGCCCACGAACTGAACCAGCCGCTCAACGCCATCCGCATGGGCAGCGACTTCCTGTCGCTGGTCATCGAGCAGGGGCTGCCGGTGCCGCAGTCTCGCCTGCACGAGGTGGCGCGCGACATCTGCACCCAGGTGGACCGGGCCACGGAAATCATCAACACCCTGCGCTCGTTCGGTCGCAAGGCCGATACGGTCATCGAACCGCTGGACGTAAACCGGCCCACCCGCGCGGTGCTGCCGCTGGTGGAGCGCCAGTTCCTGCTCCAGAACGTGGAGGTGAAGCTGGACCTGGCAGAAGGCCTGCCACCGGTGCGCGCCCACGAGAACCGCTTGCAGCAGGTGTTCTTCAACCTGGTGACCAACGCCCGCGACGCCATCCTGGACCGCGCCCGCAAGGACGGCGGCCTGCGCGGAGTGATCACCATCGCCACCCGGGCCGAGGCCGACGGCAACGCCGTGGTGGCCACCGTGTCCGACAACGGCGCGGGCATACCGGAGGCGCTGCGCGAGCAGATATTCCAGCCATTCTTCACCACCAAGGTCACGGGCCAGGGCATGGGCCTTGGGCTGTCCATCGTGTACGGCATCGTGCGCGACTACGGCGGCGACATCCGCATCGAAAGCACGGAAGGCAAGGGCACCGCGTTCCACGTGCGCCTGCCCGCCCACCGCGATACCCCGCCGCACGGCGGCAAAAAGGACGACAGCCATGCGCATCCTGGTGATTGACGACGAGGTGCCCACCCTGAAGATGTTCGGCCTGCTGCTGGAAGCGCTGGGGCACGAGCCGCTGGCCGCGGAATCGGGCGAGGAGGGGCTGCTCCGCTTCGACCGCGAACGCCCCGACGTGGTGCTGACCGACATCAAGATGCCCGGCATCGACGGCATGGACGTGCTGCGCGCCCTGAAGGAAGCCGACCCGCGCAGCGAGGTCATCGTCATCACCGGTCATGGCGACACGGAACTGGCCATCGAGGCGCTGCACCTGGACGCCACCGACTTCATCAACAAGCCGGTGCGGCGCGAGGCGCTGGAACACGCCCTGGCCCGGGCAGCGGAACGCATTCGCCTGAAGCGCGCCAAGGAAGAGGAAATCCGCCTGGTGGCCGGGCCGGGGGTGGCGCAACCGGGCAACGCAGAGACGGACGCGACGCACGACGTCGCCGCCGTGGTGCGCATACGCGGCACGGTGAACAGCCTGGCGGAACCCGTGCTGCGCCACGTATTCGAAGAGGCGCTGCTGACCGGCGCGCCCACCGTGGTGCTGGACTTCGAGCCGTCCGTTTCGGTGAACGGCGCGGGCATCGCCGTACTGGCGGAACTGGTGCGCCACGCCCGCACCCTGGGCCGCGCGGTGCGCATCAGCGGGGTGTCGCCCAACCTTTCCACCGTGTTCGACGTGGTGGGCATTGCCCACAACGCCACGGTGCAGGTGGCGGCGATGGCGGAATAGCAAAGCCCCGCAGCCGCCACAGCGGGATATTTGCCGCGCGGGCCGCCCTGGCTCGCGCGGCCTGTTTCCAGGCCCTTCCCGCCCCTCTGGACAGCCCCCCTGCCCGGCGCTAGATAGGCGCAAGGGGCCACCGTCGGCGCGCCGCGCGCACCGGCGGGAATCGGCGTTGCGCAGGGCCTGCCTGATGCAGCCAGCACCCCCCGCACGCCCCAGTGGCCCTCTTTCCGGAACGGTCCGCCCCCCACAGAAAGGTTCGCCATGACCATCCGCGCCCTCATCGTCGATGACGAACGCCCCGCCAGGGACGAACTGGCCTACCTGCTCTCGGCCTATCCGGACGTGGAGACCGCCGAGGCGGCATCGGCCAGCGAGGCGTTGCGCAAGCTGGCGGACGAGAAGTTCGACCTCGTTTTCCAGGACATCCAGATGCCGGGGCACGACGGCTTCCACGTGCAGCGCGAGGCGCAGGCCCAGGCCCCGCCGGGCGAGGCCGGGCCGCTGTTCGTCTTCGTCACCGCCTTCGACGAGCACGCCATCCGCGCCTTCGAGGAAAACGCCCTCGACTATCTGCTGAAGCCCGTGGTCCCGGCCCGGCTGGCCCGCTGCCTGGACCGGGCGCGCAGCCGCCTGGCCGCCGACGGAACCCGCCCCCTGCAGAACGCCGTGGCCACCCTGCTGGGCGCTCTGGGGCAGTCCAGGCCGGTGGAGCGCCTGGCCATCGAGCACGGGGGGCGCATCAGCCTCATCCCCACGCGCGACGTGGTGATGATAGAGGCCGAAGAAAAGCGCATCGTGGCCGTCACCGACGAGGGACGCCTGCCTTGCCACAACATGAACACCCTGGCCCGGGCGGAAGAACGCCTGGCCGGGTTGCCGTTCTTTCGGGTAAACCGCGCCGTGCTGGTGAACCTGGAGCGCATTGCCGAATTTTCGCCGTGGATCAACGGCAAGTACCACCTGGTCATGAACGACCCGGACCGCACCGAGGTCACCGTCAGCCGCAACCGGGCGCGCGACTTTCGCGCCCGGCTGGGCGTCTAGGGCTTTGCAGCGGTAAAGACGCCGCACTGCGCGCAAGGTTTTGCCTGAAAACCTTGCCCCGCAACCGCCGCGAGCGGGCCATGCCCGCCGTGCAACGACGGGTGCACGCGCAACATGTTCCAGGAGGGGGCCGCATGGACCCAATACTTTCCCCGCACGTTCCCGAACTGTTCATCACCCTGACCCAGCGCTTCGGCCTGCTGCTGGCCGGGGGCTTCGCCATCATGACCTTTGCCCCGCTGGACAAGGTGGGGCCAGGGCGCTCGCGCCCGTTGTGGGCCACGGCCCTGCTGGTGGTCATGTTCGGGCTGTTCGGCATTCTCGGCACCTACACCGGCAACTTCGTGTTCCAGTCCTTCGCCAACCTGCGGGCCATGGGCGTGATCACCGCCGGGCTGTTCGGCGGGCCGGTGGTGGGCGCGGGGGCGGGCATCATTGCCGCCAGTCATCGCTACCTCATCGACGTGGGCGGGTTCAGCGCGCTGCCGTGCGGCCTTGCCACCCTGAGCGAAGGGGTGCTGGCGGGGCTTGTGGCATGGCGCTTTCCGGAACGGCGGCTGGACTGGGCCACGGCCCTGGCCCTGGGGCTGATCGGCGAAACCTACCACATGGGCCTCGTGCTGTGGCTGGCCGAACCCTTTACCGAGGCCGTGGAACTGGTGCGGGTGATCAGCCTGCCCATGATCCTCATCAACGCCATGGGCGCGGCGCTGTTCGTGCAGGCCCTGCGCCTGCAGCTGCACTTCCGCGACCTGCGCGATTCCACCCAGGCCCGGCAGATCCTGTCCATCGCCAACCAGACGCTGATCCACCTGCGTTCGGGGCTTACGCGCACCTCGGCCCAGGCCACGGCGGAAATCATCCTTGCCGAAACTCACGTGGCCGCCGTGGCCCTGACCGGCGGAGACATGGTGCTGGCGCACGAGGGGGCCGGGGCCGACCATCACCTGGCCGGGTTCCACGTGCGCACCATGGCCACCCGCAGGGTGGCGGAAACGGGCGAACCGCTGTTCGTGCGCGACCGCGATTCCATCGGCTGCCGCCAGCCCGGCTGCCCGCTGACCGACGCCATCATCGTGCCGCTGCGCAAGGGCGGCCAGATTCTGGGGTGCCTGAAGCTGTACGGAACCAAGAACCGCCCGCTGGACCAGACCCGCTTCGAACTGGCCAAGGGCTTGGCCGACCTGTTCTCCACCCAGATCGAACTGGAAGAGATCGGCATCAAGAACCAGCTCATCGCCCGCGCCGAAATCCGGCGCCTGCAGGCCCAGATCAACCCGCACTTCCTGTTCAACTCGCTGAACACGGTGGCCTCGTTCTGCCGCACCGCGCCCGGCCAGGCCCGCGACCTGATCCTGGACCTTGCCCGGTACATGCGCCGCAACCTCGATTCCAGCCGGGGGGCCATCCGCCTGTCCGAGGAACTGGAACAGGTACGCTCGTACCTGGTCATCGAGCAGGCCCGCTTCGGCGACCGCATCCGCGCCGACATCGACCTGGCCCCCGGCACCGCCGACTGGCTGATACCCCCGCTGCTCATCCAGCCGCTGGTGGAAAACAGCGTGCGCCACGGCATTCTGGCCCGCGAGGAAGGCGGGTTGGTGCGCCTTTCGGCCCATGCCGACGGCGACCACCTGCTGGTTGCCGTGGAGGACGACGGCGCGGGCATGGACGACGACACCCGCTACGCCATCCTGGCCCCGGACGCCAGCGACCTTTCGCTCCACATGCCCCCCGGCGTCCAGCCAGCCCCGCACGCCGGCCAGACCCGCGTCAACACCGTGGGCGAAAGCCTGCGCGACGGCATCGGCGCGCGCAACTGCAACCAGCGGCTGATGCAGATGTACGGCCCCTCGTACGCCATGCGCATAGACAGCGAGCCCGGCAGGGGCACGCGCATCTCGTTCCGCATTCCGCGCCAGCAGTTGCAATAGCGCCGGGCGGGACGCCCCATTGCGCGAGAAACCCCGTCGCACAGGCCGCGTTGCCATGCGCGGCGGTTGCGGGTATTTTCCCCCCGCGCCGGTCGCCATGCCGCCAGCCCTGACGCCTGTCATGCCATCCGCCATGGCGACCCCGCCATCACTCCCCAAGGAGCACCCATGCCGCCCGGGGCATACCTTGCCATAAGCCTTGCCGCGCTTGTCTGCGGCTACCTTCTCTACGGTCGTCTGATGGCGCGCCTGATGCGCCCGGACAACGCCCGGCCCACCCCCGCCTGCACCATGGCCGACGGAGTGGACTACGTGAAGATGCCCGCCAAGAGCGTCTTTCTCATCCAGTTGCTGAACATCGCGGGCATCGGGCCGGTGTACGGACCCATCCTTGGCGCCCTGTACGGCCCGTGGGCGCTGGTATGGATCGTGCTCGGGTCCATTTTCGCCGGAGGTGTGCACGACTATTTTTCGGGCATGCTTTCGGTGCGGCGGGGCGGCCTTTCGCTGCCGGACGTGGTGGGCGACCATCTGGGGTCCCCCATGCGCCGCTTCATGCAGGCCTTCTCGCTGGTGGTGGTGGTGCTTGTGGGTGTGGTGTTCGTCACCGGCCCGGCGCGCCTGCTGTCGGACATGACCACCATACCGGCAATGACCTGGGTGGTGGCGATCTTCGCCTACTACTTCCTGGCCACCATCCTGCCCATCGACATGGTCATCGGGCGGATCTACCCCATCTTCGCGGGCTCGCTGCTGGTCATGGCCGTGGGTCTTACCGCCGCGCTGTTCGTGGAAGGGCACGCCACCGGCGCCCCCCTGGCATGGACCGCGCCCCCCGCAGACCTGCCCATGTGGCCGCTGTTGTTCATCACCATAGCCTGCGGAGCCATTTCCGGCTTTCACGCCACCCAGTCGCCCCTGATGGCCCGCTGCCTGCCCGACGAACGCAGCGGGCTGCCCGTGTTCTACGGGGCCATGATTGCCGAAGGCGCGCTGGCGCTGATCTGGGCCACCCTGGGCATGGCCCTGTACCCCGACCCCGCGACGCTGCAAGCCGCCATCGCCGCGGGGGGACCGGGCAAGGTGGTCAACGACGTATCCATGGAACTGATGGGCCCGGTGGGCGGCATCCTGGCCATCCTCGGGGTCATCGTGTTGCCCATCACCTCCGGCGACACGGCCTTCCGCTCCGCCCGCCTGACCATCGCCGACGTGCTCGGCATAGCGCAAAAAGAACGGCGCCGCCGCCTGCTGATCGCGGTGCCGCTGTTCGCGCTGGGGGCAACCCTGTCACAGGTCAACTTCGAGGTGATCTGGCGCTACTTCGGCTGGGCCAACCAGGTGCTGGCAACCCTGGTGCTGTGGACCGTCGCGGCCTTTCTGGTGCGGGGGGGCAGGGTTCACTGGCCAGCCAGCCTGCCCGCCTGCTTCATGACCGCCGTATGCGCCACCTACATCTGCCATGCCCGCATCGGCCTGAACCTGCCGCTGAACGTCTCTTCGTGGATGGGGTGGGGCGGCGCCGTGCTGGCGCTGGCCGTGTTCCTGTCCCGCTGCCGCCGCAAGGCCTGAATTTCCCCTGTCCTGCACGCCAGTCGCGCCAAATCCGCCAGACGCGCCAGTCGCGTCTGGCGGATTTGGCGTGTAACGGGCGCACGGCTGTGCCTGGCGCGCCTGACACGCCCGACGTGCCGGAAGCGCACGAACGCAACGCCATGAACACGGCGCCCGGTTCCTCCGGCGCCCTTCGGATGCAACGCGCCCCCCTCGCCTCGCACATCGTCTCCTTGTCCTGCCTGCCCGCAAGGCGGACACGTTTGTTCACGCCTGCCCCTGCCCCTGCTCCACCCAGGCGAAGCCACGCCTTCTCAGAATAATTGTTATTTTTATCAAGTTATTATCCTACACTTTAGGCAGTACGCATGCTGAAGGCACGCATATTTTCATGCCGAAGAAAACTGCTCACCGCTCCCCCAAGCATTTCGGGGCTGCTTTCCTGCATTCCACACGTGAAAAAGTGCACATCGCAACAAGGTGCATTGCCATGAAGCGTGTTTTCCTCCGATTATCCGCCCAAGAGCTGGAAACAGCACTCAGGGCATCCGCCAGTTTTCCATGAACACTGGCAAACCGACAGCATCAACGGAGGAACACGATGAACGCTTTGACGCTTGTCTTCGCTGCACTATGCGTCTTCGCCATCGCCTATCGCTTCTACGGGCTTTTCCTGACCCGCACGGTTCTGGGGGTAAAACCCGGCAGACCGACCCCGGCGATACGCATGGCCGACGGACACGATTACGTGGAAACCAACAAGTACGTGCTCTTCGGGCACCATTTTGCCGCCATCGCGGCGGCAGGCCCGTTGCTTGGCCCGGTGCTGGCGGCGCAGTTCGGCTACCTGCCGGGCACCCTGTGGATTCTCGTCGGCTGCGTGGTGGCGGGAGCGGTGCATGACACCGTGGTGCTGTTCGCCTCGGTGCGCCACAAGGGTCAGAGCCTCGCCTACATCGCCTCCAAGGAAATCGACAAGTTCACCGGCTCGGTGGCCTCGTTCGCGGTGCTGTTCATCCTCATCCTGACGCTGGCGGGCCTGTCCATCGCCGTGGTCAACGCCATGCACGACAGCGCCTGGGGCACCTTCACCGTGTTCGCCACCATTCCCATCGCGCTGCTGATGGGCGTGTACCTGCACGTGTGGCGCGACGGCGACGTGAAGGGCGCCTCCATCATCGGCGTGGTGCTGCTGGCCCTGGCCATCCTGGCCGGCCCGTACGTGGTGGAACATCCGGTGCTGTCCTCGTGGTTCAACATGTCGCGCCACACCATCGCGCTGTCCATCCCGGTGTACGGCTTCGCCGCGTCGGTACTGCCGGTGTGGCTGCTGCTGTGCCCGCGCGACTACCTGTCCACCTACCTGAAGATCGGCACCATCGCGGCGTTGGCCGTGGGCATCTTCTGGGTGCATCCCACCCTGCAGATGGAAGCCATCACCCCGTTCGTGAACGGCGGCGGCCCCATCATCCCCGGTGCGGTGTTCCCGTTCCTGTTCATCACCATCGCCTGCGGCGCGCTGTCCGGTTTCCACGCCATCATCGCCACCGGCACCACCCCCAAGATGATCGGCAACGAACGCGACCTGCTGTTCGTGGGCTACGGCGCCATGCTCACCGAAGGCTTCGTGGCCATCATGGCCCTGATCGCCGCCTGCGTGCTGGTGCCCGCCGACTACTTCGCCATCAACTCCGCCCCGGCCGTATACGCCAAGCTGGGCATGACCCCCGTGGACCTGCCGCACCTGGCCCAGGCCGTGGGCGAAAACATCCAGGGCCGTCCCGGCGGCGCGGTTTCGCTGGCCGTGGGCATGGCGCACATCTTCTCGTCCATCCCGTTCATGGAACACCTGATGTCGTACTGGTACCACTTCGCCATCATGTTCGAAGCGGTGTTCATCCTCACCGCCGTGGACACCGGCACCCGCGTGGGCCGCTTCTTCCTGCAGGAAATGATCGGCACGGTGGTTCCCAAGTTCGCCGAAAAGCGCTGGATGCCCGGCATCCTGATCACCAGCGCGCTGTTCACCGCGTCGTGGGGCTACCTAGTGTACACCGGCGACATCTCGACCATCTGGCCCCTGTTCGGCATGTCCAACCAGTTGCTGGCCGCCGTGGGGCTTCTGATCGGCACCACCATGATCATCCGCATGAACAAGGCCAAGTACGCGTGGATGACCGCCATCCCCGGCCTGTCCATGGTGGCCATCACTTTCTGGGCCGGGTACCTGAACGTGATGAACAACTACCTGCCCAAGGGGCTGTACCTGCTCTCCTCGCTGGCCATCATCGTCATGTGCCTGATGGCGGTGGTCATCGTGGGCACGGTGAAGCGCTGGATGCAACTGCTGGCCATCCAGAAGACCGTCACCGACGAGGACGGCGAGGCAGTCCTGCAGGTAGTCACCGAATAGCAGACGGACAAACCGCACGAGGGGGCGGCGCCCCGCCCTCTCCCGCATTACCCTTCCGCCGCCCGGCATGTTGCCGGGCGGCGCCCTTATTTACGGCTGGCATGCGCAACACGCTCCTGATGTCGCCTGCATGCGTCCATTCCGACAAACACCCGCGCCCCGCCTGCACATGCAGACGGGGCGCTTCGCGTTGGCGCAGCCAGAAGGCGGAGGAAACAAGAAAAAGACAATAATATTGATCGGGGCAGGGCAGATGCGAAAAAGACATGGTCCGGTCCGCGCACCCCCCAGCCGCCCAGCCCCCCCCCATCAGCCCTGTTTGCCCTTCTGTCCCGAATCACCACCTCGCGCTGCCTACCTTCACCCGCCCGGCGCCCGTCTGGCATCCACCTGACACCCACCCGGCATCCATCCGGACCGTAAAAAATACCGTTCAGAAACGAAAAACGACAAATCAAAGAAGTTCGGTTGAAAAACAAAACCGCAGCACACTAAATACGCACACAAAAGCAACACAAAACACGTCATGTGCAATCACCACCTACACATGCATGTCCATATTTCCATATTCCATGCCGCACCTTACAAAACATACACCATCACACTATGGCTCGCACACTGTTCACAACATAAATACATCATTAAACATTGATCACACACAAAACAATAAATGAACAAGAAATCCACACACAAAACAAAAAACAAGCACGCAAACAAGCATGCTCACATAAAAAACAAAACATAAAATTACATAAAATCAGCAACAGACAACGCGCAGCTAATGCAATATTACGGCATAGCAGCGCAAATAAAGGAGGAGATCATGCCATCAGTAATGTACTTCATCATAAGCGTCGCCTCGCTTATCATCGGGTACATGGTGTACAGCCGTGTAGTCGAGCGGTTCTTTGGGGCCGATAACTGCAAGGCTACCCCGGCTTGCACCATGGCTGACGGGGTTGACTACGTAAAAATGTCACCCAGAAAGATATTTCTCATCCAGTTGCTGAACATAGCAGGCCTTGGCCCGGTGTTCGGTCCCATTCTGGGCGCGTTGTACGGCCCATGGGCACTGGTGTGGATCGTGCTCGGCTCCATCTTTGCCGGGGGCGTGCACGACTATTTTTCGGGCATGCTCTCGGTACGCTACGCGGGCAAATCCGTTCCCGACGTGGTGGGCTACAACCTCGGCAACGGCTTCAAGCAGTTCATGCGCTTCTTTTCGGTGGTGCTGCTGCTGCTGGTGGGCGTGGTCTTCGTCACCGGTCCGGCGGCGCTGCTGGCCAGCATGACCGACTGGACCCTGCTGGTGTGGGTGGTGATCATTTTCGCCTACTACTTCCTGGCCACCATCCTGCCGGTGGACAAGATCATCGGGCGCATCTACCCGCTCTTCGCCGTGATCCTGCTGATCATGGCCGGGGGCCTCACCGCCATGCTGTTCATCAAGGGCTTCGACTTCTACCCTGCCGCGCAGTGGACCAACCAGCACCCCAAGGGCCTGCCCCTGTGGCCGCTGATGTTCATCACCATCGCCTGCGGCGCCATCTCGGGCTTTCATGCCACCCAGTCGCCCATGATGGCCCGTTGCGTGCCCGATGAAAACTGCGGACGCCCCATCTTCTACGGCGCCATGATCGCCGAGGGCGTCATCGCCCTGATCTGGGCCACCCTTGGCATGACCTTCTACGACACCCCCGACGCGCTCAACGCCACCCTGGCCGCCGGCGGCCCCGGCAAGGTGGTCAAGGACGTTTCCATCGCGCTGATGGGCCCCGTTGGCGGCATCCTGGCCATCCTCGGCGTGGTGGTGCTGCCCATCACTTCGGGTGACACGGCCTTCCGTTCCGCCCGCCTGACCATCGCCGACTTCCTGAACTACTCGCAGGTCGAGAACATGAAGCGCCTGATAATCGCGGTGCCGCTGTTCGTGGTGGGCGCCTTCCTGTCGCAGATGAACTTCGACATCATCTGGCGCTACTTCGGCTGGGCCAACCAGACCCTGGCCACCATCGTGCTGTGGGCGGCCGCCGCCTACCTGGTGCGGCGCGGCATGTTCCACTGGATTGCCAGCGTGCCCGCCACCTTCATGACCTCGGTGTGCACCACCTACCTGTGCTACGCAAAGATCGGCCTGGGCATGCCGCTGGATGTATCCACCTGGATCGGCATTGCCGCCGCCGGGGGATCGCTGATCCTGTTCCTGGCCAAGCGCAAGTCCTTCGAGGCATCACCGGCGTAATCCAACCCGTTGTTGCAACCGGAAAATGCGAAGGCGGGGTCCACCGGACCCCGCCTTTTCGTTGCATGCACTGTCTGTTGCGTCTTGCCCCGTCCGGAACCTGCCGGACGGAGGATGGAAAAATGGCGCTCCGCCTACCCGCCGATGGCGCTCATGCGCCGATTGGCCACGGCGGTGCCGCCCTCGCACGGGGCGTTGGGCAGTTCCTGCCCCGCCCCCCGCAATTCGGCCAGCTGCCCCGCGCGCACCCTGGCCAGCAACTGGTAGCCCAGGGGCTTGCGGCGGTTGGCCAGACGCAGCACCTTGCGCACCGCGTCCATACCCAGCTTCGGGTGGCGCAACAACGGTCGCAGCCGGTATTCGCGGTCGGAGAACAGGCAGGTGCGCAGCCGCCCGTCGGGGGTTACGCGCAGGCGGTTGCAGTCGCCGCAAAAGTGGTCGGACAGGGGCGTGATGAGGCCGAAGCGGCCCAGCCCCCCGGCAATGCCCCACAGCTTGGCCGGGCCCTTGCGTCGTTCTCCGGGGGCCAGGGGGACGAGTTCCGCCAGCCGCTCCGCCGCCGACAGGATGTCCGGCGCGCCCCAGAACTGATCTTCGGTCCAACTGGTGCCGCCGCCCATGGGCATGAATTCGATGAACCGCACGTCAACAGGATGGCGACGCGCAAAGTCGAGGAAGGCGGGCAGCTCGTCGTCGTTGACGCCCTTCAGGGCCACGGCGTTGATCTTCACGGCCAGGCCCGCGTCCAGCGCGGCGTGAATGCCGTCCAGCACCTGGGGCAGCATGTCGCGCCCGGTGGTGGCCGCAAAGCGGTCGCGCCGGAAGGTATCCAGCGAGATGTTCACCGTGCTCACGCCAAGGCCGCGCAGTGCGGCGGCGTGCGGGGCCAGCAGGGTGCCGTTGGTGGTGATGCGGATGTCCAGCGCCGGATGGCGCTGGTGCAGCATGTCCAGAAAACCGGTCAGCCCCTTGCGCACGAAGGGCTCGCCCCCGGTCAGGCGCACCTTTTCCACGCCCTCTTCCACGGCCACGTCCACGATGCGCGCCATTTCCTCGTAGCGCAGCACGTCGTCGTGGGGGATGAAACGCATTTCCGAGCAGCCCCAGCAGTACGAGCAGCGCAGGTTGCAGCGGTCGGTGACGGACAGGCGCAGGTAGCGCACCTTGCGACCGTGGGTGTCGGTCAGGGTGGCCCTGTCGGGCGCGGTGTCCGCAGCCATGCCGGGCACCGCACGGGGTCCGGCATCCCTTTCGGGGACGGCTCCATCTCTGGCAAGGGCGACGGTTCTGGTCATGGTGTTTCCGCGAAGCCGATGCGGGGGCTTCTGCCCGTGCGGCGCGCCTGCTACAACGCGCCGATGATCCGCCGGGCCATTTCGAGGTCGGCGGGGTAGTTGATGTTGAAGAACGGCAGGGCTTCGCGCACAGTGTAGGGAATGTGCTCGCGCAGGTCCGGCGGCACCACCCGGCTCAGCTTGCGTTCTCCGTCCTCCAGCGCCTGCCGGAACAGCGGCAGGGCCTCGAACTCGTACACGGCCACCAGCGATTCGATGAAGCCGGTCTCCACCTGCCGGAAGGTGGTCATCACCGTGCCCGGCCTGCGCGCGGCCCGCTGGGCCAGCAGCCGTTCCAGCACGGCGCGCTCCATGAACGGCAGGTCGCACGACAGCACCAGCACCGGCCCCTGCGCCACCCGCAGGGCGGTGATCACCCCGCCGAACGGCCCCATGCCCTCCACCTCGTCGTTCAGACGGTAGTAGGGGCCGTCAACGCCCGTTTCGGACACCGGGCAGGGGCGGTTGCCCCGGCAGGATATCCAGACCTCGCCGGTGACCGAATGCAGCAGCGCCGCCGTGCGGGCCAGCATGCCCGGAGCGGAATCGCCGTGCAGATGCAGGCGGGTCTTGTCCTGCCCCAGCCGGGTGGACAGCCCGCCCGCCAGCACCACGCCGACGATGCCGTGCGCGTCATTGCAGGCGGCGGCGTCATTGCAGACGGTGGCGTCGGGCCGGACTGGGGCGTCCTCACGCATTGGGGAATCCCCACGGATTGGGGAATCCTCACGGACTGGGAAATCCTCACGGATCGGAGAATCCCCACGGACCGTCGCGGCGTCACGAACCGGCAAGCCTTCCGGCGCGGGGGCCACGGTCACGGCGGCACCAGCGTCGCGGGCATCCTCGCCCCCCTCGTCCGGCATGTCCGCCGCGTGTTCCGTGCCCCAGCGGCGGTTCATTCCAGTACCCTGCCCCCGGCATCGGCAAACACGGTAAAGCGTTCCTCGCGGTCACGCGCAAAGCCCACCAGGGTCACGCCCTGTTCCGTGGCCATGTCCACCGAGGCGGTGGTCACCGCGGAACGGCTGACGACGAACGAAAAGCCCGCCCGGCGCGCCTTGGCGAACAGGCTGGCCGTCACCCGCGCGGAAACCAGCAGCAGCCGGGGGGCCAGGTCCACCCCTTCGCGCGCGGCCCATCCGGCCAGGCGGTCGATGCAGTTGTGGCGGCCAATGTCCTCGGCCCGGCGCAGCAGGCGGCCCTGCACGGGGTCGTACACGCCCGCGCGGTGAAAGCAGCCGGTGCCGTCCCACAGCCCTTCCTCGCCCATGAAGGCGCGCATGGCGTCCAGCAGGACGGCGGCCCGCATGGGCGCGGGAGGTTGCGGAACGCCCACGCCCGGTGCGGCGCGCAGGCTCACGGCAAAGGCAAGGCTGTCGCCATCTCCTGCGCCCCGGCTCATATCGGTCACCGTGCCCGCGTGGCGCATGCCCCATGCCCCCGGCTCCTGCCCGGTCACGGCGGGGTGCACCCGATCCAGCAGCACGTGGCCAAGAACCAGGTCGGCCAGGCCGTGCGGCCAGGCCCACAGCCGGGTGGACCCGGCGGCGATGCCC
>NZ_VRYY01000264.1 GCF_015731765.1 Nitratidesulfovibrio oxamicus | reverse complement strand
CCGGGGCCACGCTGGTCAGCACGGTGACGCCCAGCAGGATCGGGGCAATCCCGTGCCCGCGCGCCGCCGCGCCCTCGGCCAGACCCTCCACCGCCGCGCGGCACATGCGTTCGCCGCCGGAAAGGTGGATGTTGCACATGTCCGCCCCGGTGGCCACGGCGGAACGCACCGCCCCGCGCACCGTGTTGGGAATGTCGTGAAACTTCAGGTCCAGGAACACGGGAAAGCCCATGTCCTGCAGGCGGGCCACCACCTCCGGTCCGCTGGCGGTGAACAGCTCCAGCCCCACCTTCATCCACAGGCGGCCCCCGGCGTCTTCCGCCGCGCCCGGCGCACCCGCCGTATCGGTCGCGCCGCGCAGCGCGCGGGCCATGGCCAGGGCCGCGTCCATGGTCGGATAATCCAGTGCGATGACAAGTTCGGCCATGCGGCTCACCGTCCTTCCCGCCACCCCTCCATCAGCCCCCCCACAAGGTCGGGGCTGCACGAGGGCGACAGCGTGGCCGCGATGTACGCGGCCCGCAGTTCGTCATAGGCGGTTTCCAGGTCTTCGTTGACGATCCAGGCGTTGAACCAGTGGGCCTGGTCCAGTTCCTTGGCGGCATTGGCAAGGCGGCGCTGGATGGTGGGTTCGTCGTCGGTGCCGCGCGCGCGCAGGCGGCGCTCCAGTTCCGCCCGCGAGGGCGGCAGGATGAACACGTAGCACCCCTGGCGCAGGCTGCCGCGCAGCTGGCTTGCGCCCTGCACGTCAATGTCGAAGATCACGTCGCGCCCGTCGCGCAGCATGTCCAGGGTGGCTTGAAGCGGGGTGCCGTAGAAGTTGCCGTGCACCTCTGCCCATTCGGCAAAGAAGCCTTCGTCACGCAGGCGGGTGAATTCGGCCACCGTGACGAAGTGGTAGTCGCGGCCATTCACTTCGCCCGTGCGCGGCTGGCGGGTGGTGTAGGAAATGGAGTAGGCGAAGCGGGGAAATTCCGCGAGCAGGCGTTTGGTCAGGGTGGTCTTGCCGGTGCCCGAGGGGGCGCACAGCACAAGCACGATGCCGGAGCGTTCACGGGCCATCAGTCGGCGTCCTCCTGCGTGTAGCGTTGGCCCACGGTTTCGGCCTGGATGGCCGAAAGGATGACGTGGTTCGAATCGGTGATGATGATGGAGCGGGTCTTGCGGCCCTGCGTGGCGTCCACCAGCCGCCCCTCCTGCCGCGCGTCCTCGCGCAGGCGGCGCATGGGCGACGACGAAGGGTTGACGATGGCCACCACGCGCGAGGCCACGACGAAGTTGCCGAAGCCCACGTTGATGAGCTTTTGCGATGACGGTTTCTGCTGCATGGCGTTCCGGCGTACCCCGTTGCCTCATGCCCGGCGCTGCGCCACATGCTGGGAATTGCCGGGCGCGGGCGGGCACGGGCTGGCTATTCGATGTTCTGCACCTGCTCGCGGTACTTTTCCAGTTCGCTCTTGAAGTCCACCACCAGGCGCGAGATCTGCGCGTCCTGGATCTTGTTGCCGCAGGTGTTGATCTCGCGGAAGCACTCCTGAAGCGTGAAGTCCAGGCGCTTGCCCGCGTCGCCGCCCTGGTCCATGAGTTCGCGCAGCCGGTCCAGGTGGGCGCGCAGGCGGGTCAGTTCCTCGCTTACGTCCAACTTGTCGGCCAGCAGGGTGATTTCCTGCAGGAAGCGCCCTTCGTCCAGTTCGCTCCCGGCGCGTTCCAGCAGTTCGGACAGGCGGTCGCGCACGCTCTGGAAGCGTTCTTCCTTGATGTCCGGGGCGCGTTCCTCGATGCGGGCCACCCACTCGTCCATGCGGATGATGCGCGAGGTCATGTCCATGGCCAGAGCCTTGGCCTCGCGGGCGCGCGATTCGTTCCAGTCTTCCAGCGCGGCGGCAAGGCCCGCCTCCAGCCCGGCCAGCAGTTCCTCGTCCGGCTCCGCACCCGCGTCCTCCCACAGAAAGGACAGGCCGAGCATGCGGTTGTAGTCCGGACTGTAGGCATCGCCGCGCGCGGCGGCGAAGGCGGCCAGGGTATCCAGCATGGCCGAGGCCTGGTTTTCGTTGAAGCCCACCACGCCCAGGTCGCCCCGGCGCAGTTGCAGCCCCAGGGTGATGTCAACACGGCCCCGCGTGGCGAACTTGCGCACCACCTTTTCGAAGCGCGGCTCAAGGTTGCGCACGAAAACGGGAAGCCGCCACTTCATGTCGAGGTGGCGGCCATTCACGCTGCGCACTTCCCAGGTCTGCGTCCAGTCGGCGTCTTCAAGGAAGCTGCGTCCGAAACCGGTCATGCTTCTGAGCATAGAAATCTCCTGCGGTTGCGCCCCGCGCGGCGGGCCGTGGCCCCGGAAAGACGGCGGCCATACGGCGGAGGACGGCGGGGCGGGGCGGACGGGAAGACCGGGACGCGGCGTGCGCCCGGCGTGGCCCCGAAGTACGCGAAAGCGCGGCTTGGCGCAACCGCGTAGGCGGGCCTGGAACAACGCGGAAAAACGGAAGGGAAGGCGGCGGACGGCGAGGGGCGCCAAACCCGCGCGGCCCGAAGGGGATTGCCGTCGGCAGCGCCCCGTCAGTTCGACAACCGTTGCAACACCCGGCGCAACACGTCGCGGTCCAGGGGCTTGGCGATGTAGTCGTCCATGCCCGACTCCAGGAACCGTTCGCGGTCTCCGCGCAAGGCATGGGCTGTCAGGGCCACGATGCGCGGACGCATCCGGCCCGAGTTGCGCGCAAGGTCGCTGATGCGCCGGGCGGCCTCGGTGCCGTCCATGCCGGGCATCTGGATGTCCATGAGGATGAGGTCGTAGTCAGCTTCACCTGCCGCGCGCACCGCATCGGCCCCGTTTTCCACGCACACCGCCCTGTGGCCTTCGCGTTCCAGCATGCGTTGCACCGTAAGCCGGTTGATCAGGTCATCTTCCGCCACCAGAACCCGCAATTCCCGTGTCGCCGCCTCCGTGGCCGCACGGCACTCCGCGCAGGAATCCGGAGATGCGGCGGGCGTGAAACCGGCACGCAGAGCAGCGTCAGGCACTCCGCCGGGCGTTCCGCCATGCGGCCTGCCGCCCGGCCCGTTCACACCGTTCCTCCCGCTGCCCCCGCCCATTTCATCCGTTTCGTCCGCTCCGTTCATTGCGACGGCGGCGTCCACCCTGGGCAGCGGCAGGCAGACATGGACGGAAGTGCCCACGCCCTCCTCGCTCTCCATGGTCATGGTGCCGCCCATGCGCTCCACCAGTCGGCGCACGATGCCAAGGCCGAGTCCCGCGCCCTGGTAGCGTCGGGTGGATGAACCATCCGCCTGCGCGAAGGGTTCGCAGACCACGGGCAGCTTTTCTTCCGGAATGCCGATGCCCGTATCGCGCACGGTGAGCAGCAGCCTGTCGCCGCCCACGGAACAGGCCAGGATGTCCACGCCGCCCTGATGCGTGAACTTCACCCCGTTGGCCACCAGATTGTACAGCACCTGGCGCAGCCGCGCCGCATCGCCGCGCACCCGCCGGGGCAGCGCATCGGCCATGAGTCCCAGCGCCAGCCCGCGCCGCCGC
>NZ_VRYY01000263.1 GCF_015731765.1 Nitratidesulfovibrio oxamicus | reverse complement strand
CCGGGCGCGGCCCGTGGTGGGGGAGCCGCGGGGCAGTGGCGGGATGGCCGCGGGGCGCCCCGATGCCCCCGCCCGTCCGATACCCGGCGGACCGCAGCCCGGAAACGCGCCGACAGGGTTGCACTCGAAAGGGTTGCACTCGAAAAGACCGCACCCAAAGGATCCCACATGGACAAGATTCGCAAGGAAGCCCTGCAGGTGACCAAGGAAATCGTGGTCAAGTTCATCGAAACCCAGCGGGTTTCCCCGGCGAGCCTGGGCGAGGTGTTCCCCTCCATCTACCGTGTGGTGCTGGAATCCATCGCCACCGACGGCGCGCGCGACGGCCAATCCCCCGTGGTTCCCGCGGCGTCAATCGGCACCGAGCGGGAGTAGCCCCACATGGACCGCACCGCCACCACCTGCCCGAAGGCCGCCGCGGCGCCCACGGACAGCACCCGCCAGTCCGATCCGTGCGGGCACGCCCGCAGCGTTTCCGGCATGTTCGGGCGCATCGCCGACTGGTACGACTTGCTGAACCGCGTGCTCAGCGGCGGGCTGGACAAGTACTGGCGCTATCGCCTGGTGCGCCACGTGGTGCCCGGCCCCACGGGCCGCGTGCTGGACCTGGCGGCGGGCACCCTGGATGTTTCGCTGGAAATCGTGCGCCAGCACCCCGGCACCCGCGTGCCCGCGCTGGACTTTTGCCGTCCCATGCTGCAACGCGGGCGCGGCAAGCTGTTCGGCGAAACGGCGCGCGCCATATGGCCCGCCACGGCGGACGGACGCCGCCTGCCCCTGGCCGACGCCAGCGTGGACTGCGTGACCATCGCCTTCGGCATCCGCAACATCCTGCCCCGGTCGGAAGCCTTTGCCGAAATCCTGCGGGTGCTGGTGCCCGGCGGACGGCTGTGCGTGCTGGAATTCGGCACCGGCAAGACCCCGGTGTGGCGCGGGCTGTACAATTTCTACCTCAACCGGGTGCTGCCCATGGTGGGCAAGGCCGTTTCCGGCGATACCGGCGCCTACCGCTACCTGGCGGACACCATCATGGCCTTTCCCACCGCCGACGAACTGGCCGGGGAAATGACGGCGGCAGGCTTTGGCAGGGTGTTCCACCTGCCGCTGACCTCGGGTATCGTACGCCTGCACGTGGCCGAAAAGCCCCTTGTCCCGGCGACCGGACCGCAGCAGGCCGGGGCGGCCCAGATGGATGCTGCCCGGACGGAAACGACCGCGCAGGAGCGGCCCGCCCCCAGAACGCGCAAGGCCGCGCCCGCCGAGCCTGCGGCACTCTCCAAGCCTGCGGCATCTGTCAGACCCGGCGCGTCCGCCGCCGTGAAAACGCCAGCCCCTGAGTCGGCTGCAACGGACGCGGCTGTAACGGACACGGCAGCAACGGACGCGGCTGCCGGGGCCAGCAGCCAGGCAACGGGTGACAAGGCGGCAAAAACCGGCGCGCCGGGTACGGTGCAGGGCACCCTGCCCGGTGCGGCAACCACCCAGAAAACGGCAAAAAGGAAACGCGCCGCCAGCGGCGTCAAGGCGGGGAAGAAGGCGCGCTAGCCGCACGCGGCAACGCGGGGAGCGGAGATTGGGGGCGGAGCCGTCAGGCCGACATGTAGCGGGCCAACACGCAGCAGGCTTGCACGTGTCAGGTCGGCACGTGCAACCGACGTGCGTCAGACCAGCATGCGCCGGGCCAGCCAGACCACCAGGACGCCCACGCACATGGCCGCGATGCCCATGCCCCGCAGCATGGCCGGTGGCTGGTCGGACAGCGACCGCAACACCGGGCGCATCCGTTCGGCAAACAGGACATACGGAATGCTTTCGATGACGAAGGCAAGGCCCACGGCGCAGAGCAGGGTATTCCAGTCGATATGCATGCAAGCCTTCTCACACGGGGGCGCCGCCCGTGGCAACCCCCCGCCCCAACGCGGCTTCCCGCCGACAGCCGCCTCGGCATGCCCGGTCCGGGAGGGCATGCGCGGCAGGGCCAACCCGGCCCCGGCCGGAAAACGACCGGCATGCAACCGGCATGCAACCGGCACGCAACGGGCAGGCAACCGGCCACCATCGGCAGCAACCGGCCCGCAGGGCCGGAAACAGGACAACCAACAGAGTGAACGACATGACCACTTTTGATGCCATCGCCCGCCGCGAATCCCCCGTGGCAGTGGTGGGCCTGGGCTATGTGGGCCTGCCCCTGGCGGTGGCCCTGGCCCGACGCTTCGACGTCATCGGCTTCGACATCTCGCGGGGCCGCGTGGACGAGCTGACCGCCGGGCACGACCGCACCGGCGAGGTGGCCGACGCCGACCTTGCCGCCACCACCGCCCGTTTCACCTGCGACGGCGCCGCCCTGACCGCCGCCGGGGTGATCATCGTGGCCGTGCCCACGCCCATCGACAGCCACCGCAACCCCGACCTGACCCCCGTGGAAAAGGCCTCCACCACCGTGGGCCGCCACATGTCGCGCGGCTGCGTGGTGGTGTACGAGTCCACCGTGTACCCCGGCGTCACCGAGGACGTCTGCGTGCCCATCCTGGAACGCGAATCGGGCCTCGTCTTCGGGCGCGACTTCACCGTGGGCTACTCGCCGGAGCGCATCAACCCCGGCGACAAGGTACACACCCTGGAAACCATCATGAAGGTGGTCTCCGGCAGCGACGCCCCCACCATGGACCTGCTGGCCGGGCTGTACGGCAGCGTGGTCACCGCCGGGGTGCACCGCGCTGCCAGCATCAAGGTGGCCGAGGCCGCCAAGGTCATCGAGAACACCCAGCGCGACCTGAACATCGCATTGATGAACGAACTTTCGCTGATCTTCGACCGCCTGGGCATCGACACCCTGGAAGTGCTGGAGGCGGCGGGCACCAAGTGGAACTTCCTGCCATTCCGGCCCGGCCTGGTGGGCGGCCACTGCATCGGGGTGGACCCGTACTACCTCACCTTCAAGGCAGAGGAACTGGGCTACCACCCGCAGGTCATCCTGGCGGGCCGCCGCATCAACGACGGCATGGGCAAGCATGTGGCCGAAACCGCCGTCAAGCAGATGATCAAGGCGGGCTGCCGCGTGGACGGGGCGCGGGTGGGCATCCTGGGGCTGACCTTCAAGGAGGACGTGCCCGACCTGCGCAACACCCGCGTGGTGGACGTGGTGGCGGAACTGCGCGAATACGGAGTGACGGTGCTGGTGCACGACCCCATGGCCGAGGCCGCCGAAGCGCAGCACGAATACGGCCTGGACCTTGCCACGCTGGACGATTTCACGCAGCTTGACGCGCTGATTCTGGCCGTGGGTCACAAGGCGTACCGTGCAATACCCCTGTCCGTCATGCGTGGCTGGTTCGCCACGCCGGACCGCGCCCTGCTGCTGGACCTGAAGGGGCTGCACGATGCGCAGGCCGCGCAGGATGCCGGGTTCTTCGCCTACTGGCGATTGTAACGGGGTCCGCGCACCGGCCCCAAAGGACGGAAACGCCATGCTCGCCAGCCAACGCCGCAAACGCCTGCCCCCCGCCCCCGACGACGCCACGCTGCGCGCGGCCCTGCGCCGCACTGCGGAAGGGAAACAGGCCGACGACAGGGGCGCGGCGGAAGATCCGCGCACCGGCCC
>NZ_VRYY01000262.1 GCF_015731765.1 Nitratidesulfovibrio oxamicus | reverse complement strand
GCCGCGCGGCTGGGCGGGGCCACGGTGCACAACCCGGTCTGGCGCGAAGGGGGCATGTTCTCCTCGGTACGCGCGGGGCTGGAGGCCGTGGTTGGGCGCGGCGGCCAACCTGCTGGATTTGGCAGGGTTGACGGAGGTGCGGGGGCTGGGGCCCTGCTGCTGCCGGTGGATGCCGCGCTGGTGCGCCCCTTGACCGTGCGCCTGCTGCTGGAGCGCGCCGCCGTGCATCCGGACAGGGTGTTGTTGCCGGTGTTCGGCGGGCAGTGGGGGCATCCGCCGCTGCTGCCTTTATCGGTATTTTCGATCGTTCTGGCCGACAGCGGCGAGGGCGGCCTGCGCGGCGCGCTGCACCGGCTAGGGCCGCAGGCGCTGGAAGAGGTTGGCGTGCCCGACAGGTTCATCCTGCGCGACATGGACACCCCGGAGGACTATCGCGCGGCCTGCGCCGACTGGTCCACCCGCGAAGTACCCACCCCGCAGGAGGCGCGCGCACTGCTGGGGGGGCGGGCCGTTCCGCCCGGTGGCATCGCGCATGCCGAAGGGGTGGCCGCCGTGGCCGTGCGTCTGGCCGATGCCTTGAATGCTGCGCACGACATGGCGGTGCAGGGCGATATTTCGGGCGGGCAACCCGGTCCGCGTGCGTGGCTGGATCGTGACCTGGACAGCGAACTGACCGAGTCCGCCGCCCTGCTGCACGACATCGCCAAGGGACAGCCCCGCCACGAGGCCGCCGGGGGCGCGCTGCTGCGCGAACTGGGCTTTTCCGGCGTGGCGGACATCGTCAGCGCGCACAGGGATACCACGCTTGCCGACGGCCAGCCCCTGACCGAACGGGAAGTGGTGTACTTCGCGGACAAACTGGTGCGCTGCCACACCGTGGTGGACGTGGAAAGCCGCTTTGGCGAGAAACTGGCCCAATGGCGCCACGACCCGGACGCGGCCAGCGCCATAGAAGGGCGGATGCGCCGGGCGCTGGCCCTGCGTGCGCGCATCGAGAGAGAGGCAGGGCGACCGCTGGCGGACATCCTGCATCCGCTGTCCGTGGGCCAGCCCGCGTGGGAACCGGACGCTGGCGAAGCCGGGCTGTGCGCTGGCCCCGGAACGCACACGGGGGCCGGATCATGCACAGCAGCCGGACAGGCCGTTTCGTGCACCGCCAGCGCATCCGAGAGTTCGCAAACGCACCCGTCGCCGGGTACGGCACCTGATTCGGCACCCGGTCCCGTGCGGCAAGCGGCAGAGGACGAGAGCCTCCCATGACCGCGCCGCCCTCCGTCATTCTGCCGGGCAACCCGCCGGACATCCTGCTGTTCCGTCATGCGGCCACGGACATGGGCGACGGCCCGCGCCGGTACATCGGCCGCACCGAAGCGCCCTTGTCCCGAGAGGGCCGCGCGCAGGCGGCGGTATGGCGGGCGCGTCTGGCCGGACTGAACGTGGTGGGGGCCTATGCCTCTCCGCTGGAGCGGGCGCGGGAAACCGCCCGGCTCATGCTGGGTCAGGGGGATGCCCCGGCGGGGGCGGACAGGCCAGGCAAATCAGGCAGACCAGACAAACCAGACAGATCGGACGGGCTAAGTGCGCAGGGTATGCCGGGTGCATCTGGCGAATCGGGCGAATTAGGCATGCCGGGTAGCGCCGCCATCCCGCTCGCCATTCTGGACGACCTGGCCGAGATGGATCTGGGGGAATGGGAAGGGCTGTTGCAGATGCAGGTGCGGGAGGCCCGGCCCGACGCCTATGCTTTGCGCGGGCGTGAACCCTGGACCTTCCGTCCGCCGGGGGGAGAATGTTGCGCGGACGCTGCCGCGCGTGGCCTGAGGGCGCTGGCCGCCATGTGGCGGGACTGGGTCGCAACGGAAAGCGGGGCTGGGACGATGCCCTGCGCCGGAGAAGCGGCATGTGCTGAAGGGACAGGCCGCGCCGCGGGGCGGCACCCGGCCACGGGCGAAAGCGCCGGGCACGGGCACCCCTCTTTCATCGTGGCCGTGAGCCACGCCGGGCTGATCCGTTCCGTGTTGTGCGCGCTGGGTCACATGGGGCAGGATGAACTGCTCACCCTGCCGGTGCGCCATCTGCACTGCGTGCGCTTGCGCCGTCACGAGTCCGGGGAGCGTGATGCTTCTGCGGTGCCGTCAACGACGGGGGCAGCGTCAGGGGCAGCGTCAGGGGCAGCATCAGGGGCAGCGTCAGGGGCAGCGTCAGGGGCAGCGTCAGGGGCGGTGGCAGCGGCAGTCGCATCAGCGGCTTCCGCGCCATGGCGGGTGGTGACGCCGGACTGGCAGCCCTAGGCATGCCGCAACGCACGAGCCGTCAGGGAATGGCGCAAGCCGCACCCTTGCCGCCCGCACGGGTCTGCGGGGGCCTGCGGTGGGCAGCAGGGCTGGCGGCGGGTCGGGCACCCATTGCGGGCATGCCTGTCTGGCCCGCCGTCCCTTTAGTCCATGTCCTCCACGGACAGGATTTCCCAACGCGAATTGTCCGCCGCCACGCGAAAGGTGGCCACGGCGCGGGCGCCGCACGAACGGCAGATGAGCACCCGGCGGTGCTCGCCGTTCTTCTGGCCGGCCCACGAGGTGTCCGGCGGGCCGAAGTGGCAGCGTGTGCAGCGAAACATGGGGGCGACGTTTATCTTGTGCAGGGTAAGGTTGTCTGCTTCAAAGCTGGGCATGTGCAAACCTGTGTTCTTCGTTGGTCGTGTCGTCCGGGCGGCGCATGGTCCTGTGCCCGTATCTGAAGGGTAGGGCGACGCCGCACATATCGGTATGTCGCAGGGATGCTGAACCGGAGTGTCATGTGTGCTATCCCCTTTCCATTTTCTGGTCAAGTATCAGAGAAATTTTCATCTGTAACTTTGCCGTGCAGTGGTGCCTTATTTTTTGCGGCGCACCATGCAACAATGCGTAGTAAATCCTGCGGAACAGTAACGGATGAATGTCATGCGCGCCGGAAAAAGGCAAAAACGGCAAGCGGTGAAACGCACATCCACGCGACGCAGACTATGCGTTTGCGCGTGAGGCACGTTCTGGTATGGTGCCGATGCCTGCCGCAGCACGCCGGATGGCCGTTGCGCCGGGGTTGCCCGCTTGTTCATGAACCGTGACGCCTGCGAGTTCGTATGTCATCTCATTCTTCCGCTCCCTCGTCCGCATCCGCCTCGCCGGGTGGAACCGCACAGCCCGACCTTGGCAGGCTGGCCATCGACAAGACCGGTTGGCAGTCGCCCCGGCGTACGCCCCGGCGGCGCTGGCTGTGGCTGCTTGCCGTCGTGGTGCTGGCTGGCGGGGCCGTTGGCGCGCGGCTGCTGTTTCCGGCAGTGCGCGAGGTGCGCCTGGCCGTGGTTGCCAGGGTGTACCCCACACAGGCCATGACCGCGCTGGTGTCCAGCGGCTACGTCACCGCGCAGCGCAAGGCGTCGGTGGCGTCCAAGGTCACCTCGCGGCTGGAATGGCTGGGGGTGGAGGAAGGCAGCCGGGTAACCGCCGGGCAGGTGCTGGCCCGCCTGGAAAGCGATGACGCCCGCGCCGCGCTGGACCGCGCCCGGGCCAACGAGCGCGTCGCACGGTCTGACATAGACCGGGCCGCCGCCGAACTGACGGACGCCAGGCGCAACCACGCCCG
>NZ_VRYY01000261.1 GCF_015731765.1 Nitratidesulfovibrio oxamicus | reverse complement strand
GCGGCTGGCCATCCCCGCCGGGGTGGCCGTGGAGCCGCTGGCGCCCGGCGCGGCGGGGTTCGTGTACTCGCGCAGCGGGCTTGGGACGCGCATGGGCCTTACCGTCAGCCAGGGGGTCGGTGTCATCGACCCCGACTATCGCGGCGAGATCGTGGTCTCGCTGCTGAACACCTCTGGCGAGGAACGACGAATTCGCCGTGGCGAGCGCATCGCGCAGCTAGTGTTCCAGCCGTATTTCCATGCCCTCGTCGAAGAGGCGGACGCCCTTGGCGAGACGGCGCGCGGCGCGGGCGGGTTCGGGCATACCGGCGCCCTGTGAAGACTGTTTCCGATCGGAAACAGTTATAAAGACGTGGGCAGCCCCACCGTGCACCGCCGCATCCGAATACTTCCATCATTCTCCGGAGACACGCCATGAGCGAACGGTTCGAAGCGCTGAAAGCGCGCGAGGAATCCCTGTTGTGCCGCACCTACGGTCGGTATCCCATTTCCGTCGTGCGGGGCCATGGGGCGCGCCTGTGGGACGTTGACGGGCGCGAATACGTGGACCTGCTGTCCGGCATCGCCGTGACCTCGCTGGGGCACTGCCACGAGGAACTGGCCGAGGTGGCCGCCGCCCAGGCCCGCAAGCTGGTGCACGTCAGCAATCTTTTCTATCAGGAAGAACAACTGGACCTGGCCGAAAGGCTGCTGTCCACCAGTCACTGCACCAAGGCGTTCTTCTGCAATTCCGGCGCGGAAGCCAACGAGGCGGCCATCAAGCTGGCCCGGCGCTACATGCAGCGCGTGCAGGGGCGCGAGGCCTACGAGATCATCACCCTGACCGGCGCCTTCCACGGGCGCACCCTGGCCACGGTGGCCGCCACCGGGCAGGCCAAGTTCCAGGACGGCTTCCACCCCATGCCGGATGGGTTCCTGCAGGTGCCTTCGGGCGACATCGAGGCCCTGCGCGCCGCCATCGGCCCGCGGACCGCGGGCGTGCTGGTGGAAGTCGTGCAGGGCGAAGGCGGCGTGTGCCCGCTGGCCCCCGACTATGCCCGGGCAGTGCAGGCCCTGTGCCGCGAGAAGGGCGTGCTGTTCATGACCGATGAAATCCAGGCGGGCATGTGCCGCACCGGGCGGTTCTGGTCCTTCCAGAATTACGGTCTCACGCCGGACATCGTCAGTTGCGCCAAGGCCCTGGCCAACGGTCTGCCCATGGGCGCCATGATGACCACCGACGAGGTGGCGCGTGGCTTCGTGGCGGGCAGCCATGCCACCACCTTCGGGGCGGGGGCGCTGGTTTCCGCCGTGGCGTCCAAGACCGTGGAAATCATGCTGCGCGATGACCTTGCCGGGCGCGCCGCCACGGAAGGCGAACGCATCATGGCCCGATTCCGTGCCATGGGCGAAAGGCTGCCCGGCACCATCGACCACGTGCGCGGACTTGGCCTGATGATCGGCGTGGTGCTGGCCTTCCCCGGCAAGGAGGTCTGGCAGGCGCTCATCGACAGGGGCTTCATCTGCAACCTGACCCAGGATTGCGTGCTGCGCCTGCTGCCTGCCCTGACCATACCCCGCGCCGACCTTGATGCCTTTGCCGACGCGCTGGAGGATATCCTGTCCGCGCGCACCTCGGCATAGCATATGCCTGCCTGACGCGCCGCACGGGGAAGCCCCCTTCCGCATGATGCACGACGCCCCGTCGGCTGGTCTTCCGGACCGCCCGGCGGGGCGTTTCGCATGGCGCTTGAAGCCCGGCAAAATAATGGCGTGGCCCGGTTGCCGGACTTACTGTATGCAATGAACATGGGAAAACCGCGCGGCGGGACGTGGCCGCGCGGCACATGCATGGCGCGCCCGCCGTACGGCACGGATGCCCGGCCAGCGCGCAGGAGGGGAGGGGCATGAGCGACCTCGGCATATCGTCAACCAGTTTTGGCGGCTTTGGCAACTGTGGCAGTTCCGGCAGCTTCGGCAGTTCCGGTGCATGGGACAGCCAGACCTTTGGCGCGGCGGTGGTGAGCAAGACGCTGGACACCATGAACGGCGTGGCGTCTTCGCCGTTGCAGGCGGCTCCCTGGGACAAGCAGACCTTCGGCGCCGCCGTGGTGGGCAAGACCCTGGACTACATGAATGCGCCGGGCATGGGCAGCACGGGCGGAACCGGCTCCAAGGGCTGGTCCGGCTCCATGAGCGCCGATTACGATTTCCAGAAGTCGGTGCTGGGGGCGGCCTATTCCGGCGCGGGCGCCCTGGTGGACATGTACGCCTGATGGCAGCCCAGTGCGGAGCGGCCAGGCAGGGGCTGACAGGTTGATGCACGGCGTCCGCCCGCACGGGGGGGCGCCGTTTCACGTTTCCCTTCTGCCGCAATGCGTTGCAACCGGGCAGGGCAGCGGGCGTCCGCGCCGGACAGGCATGGCGGACGACGCGGCACTGGTGGGATAACGAAGCGGGGCTTTGTTCCCGCAATACCCCGCCGGGATAGGCTATTTACGTTTTTGTCAATGATTTCGCTTGACAGCGCTCCAAGCCGTCCGCTACAACACCGCAACACGCCTGTAGAAACGTGTGGCACTTCCTGCGAGCGATGCGGGGGCTTTCCCGTGTCGGTAGTATGGCTTTCGCGGCGCAGCAACCAATTGTACCGGGCGGTGGTTTTCTGTCCGTACAGTGTCGCGCCGCGCAAGGGGCCAGCGCGCCGTCCGGGGTTCTGCCCGGGGTGGTGCAGTGTCCTGCATCGCGGGGCGCTTTCCTGACAATATGGTAAAAAGACGGCGGCGGCCCGCGCCACTGCCGGTACAGCATACGGACGGTCGCGCATGGCGATGATCGAATTCCACGACGTGCACAAGTGGTACGGCGAATTCCACGTGCTCAAGGGCATCACCCAAAAGGTGGAGAAGGGCGAGGTGCTGGTCATCTGTGGCCCCTCCGGCTCCGGCAAGAGTTCCTTCATCCGGTGCCTGAACCGCCTGGAGCCCATCCAGAAGGGGCAGATCCTGCTCGAAGGCAAGAGCATCCACGACAAGGGCGTGGACGTGAACGAACTGCGCACCGAGGTGGGCATCGTCTTCCAGCAGTTCAACCTGTACCCTCATCTTTCCGTGCTGCACAACGTGACCCTTGCGCCCACCAAGGTGCGCAAGATGCCCAAGGCCAAGGCGGAATCCATCGCCATGGAACTGCTGGAGCGCGTGGGCATCCACGACCAGGCCCGCAAGTATCCCGTCGAGCTTTCCGGCGGCCAGCAGCAGCGCGTGGCCATTGCCCGCGCCCTGGCCATGCAGCCCAAGGTCATGCTGTTCGACGAGCCCACCAGCGCGCTCGACCCCGAAATGATCAACGAAGTGCTCAACGCCATGAAGGACCTGGCCCGCGCGGGCATGACCATGCTCTGCGTGACCCACGAAATGGGCTTCGCGCGCGAGGTGGCGGACAGGGTCGTCTTCATGGACGGGGGCAAGGTGATCGAAGAGGCCCCGCCGGACGTCTTCTTTTCCAATCCCAGGCACGAGCGTACCCAGGCCTTCTTGCGGGAAATTCTGTAGCGCTTCCTGCCGACGCGCGCCGTCGGCAGGCCCACAGCCGGGCGGCGCGCCTGCGCCTCGGGCACGACACGCGATACCCCCGGCCGCCGCGTGGCGGCACGCCGGGTT
>NZ_VRYY01000260.1 GCF_015731765.1 Nitratidesulfovibrio oxamicus | reverse complement strand
GCGCGCGCTGGCCGCAGCCCATCCCGACCCGGCGCTGGCCCGTTGCGCCGACATGCTGGAGCACGGCCATGCCTGACGCGCCGCGCGTTCCCGCCCTTCACCCCTTCCGCACGCCCCCCGCGCAGGAGATGCCCGCATGACACAGGATTGCAGCCCCCGGAACGACAGCACGGGGGGCACACCCCGCCCCGCCACATCATCCGACGCATCACCCGACACCGCTCGTCCCTTCCTTGATTGGCTGGCTGCCCAGCGCACTCAGGACGGCGTGCTGCTGCTGGGCGATGCCCGCCCGTTCTTCCACGACGAGTCCGCCTACACCGCCCACCACGGCGACGACCCCGCCCCCTTCGACGCCGGGCAGGGGCTGGCGGCCCTGCTGCGGGCCACGGGCGCGGACATGTCCGCCCCGGCGCTGGAGATAGGCTGCGGCTTCGGCTACCTCAGTCTGGGGCTGGCCAAGGAAAACCCCTTTCCGCTGCTGCTGCTGACCGATACCTCGCCGGGCTTCCTGCGCATTCTGGGTGATCGGCTGCATGCCCACGGCGTGGCATGGCGGGCGGACGGCAACGCCGCTGCCACCCCCGGCATGCCCATTTCCGGCATGGTTGGCTCCGGCACGCCCGGCCCCGGCACGGTCCGGCTGGGCATCCTGTCCGGCGACGCCATGCAGGAAATCCCCGATGCCAGCCTGTCGTGCATCGCCATGCGCGCCACCCTGCACCACGTGGCCGACGTGGACGCCTTTCTGGCCCAGGCCGCGCGGGTGCTGCGCCCCGGCGGGCACCTGGTGTTCGAGGAACCCTGCCGCGAGGCCCTGCTGCTGATGGGCGTGCTGGTGGCCCAGATGCCGGAGTTGGCCGCCGCGCGCGGCGTGGAGGTGACCCCGCGCCAACTGGAACTGGTGGACCTGTTCCGGCGCATGGTGGAATTCTACTGCCGTCAAGACATCGACAAGAGCACGGCGGAAGACAAGCACCTCTTCCACCCCGTGGAAATCGCCGCGCGCTGCCGGGCGCACGGCTTCGACACCGTCGTCTACGCCAACACCACCCTGGCCTCGCTGAAGTACCTGCACGGCGAATCGCCCCTGCCGCCCACCTTTTTCCACGACACCACCCGCGCCTACATCGGCGAGGTGTGCCGCATGCCGGAACTTGTCCCCCTGTTCGACGCCACCATCGCCGCATCGTGCGCCTACATCGACGACTGCTCGCGCGGGGGGCGGGGGCCGCACTACATCAGCGTGTTCGACGCGCGGCGGGGGTAGGGCCGCCCGGAACCCGGCCACGCGTTCCGCCATGCGGGCGGTTCCGCCTTCTCCCCGGCCCGGCACCTGCGCATTACTTGCACACTACTTGCATGCCATTGCGCGATACCGGCCACCGGCCCGGTCCGGCACCTCCGCGCTGCGCTGACACAGCCGTGTCGCGGTCCCGCACCGGGCGCCCCGCCCCTGTCCCAAGCCCCTGTTGATACGTTGCAAACGCTCCGCGCGGGCACGGGGGATACGACGGCGGCAACGGGCTTCGTGCGGAAAAGGACGTCCGCCGGAGTACTGACGGAAGGCCCGAAGGAAACCCGCGTTCGAGATCACCGAGATGCACATGCCCGCAACAGACGGAAAGAAAGGCCCGGCCAATCGCCCCAAGGTGGTCTTTGCCGGAAAGATGGGCGGCCTTCTCAACGTCAAATACGCCTTCCTGCAAGCGGTCGCCGCCGACTACGGCTTCGCCCCCCTGCTGGCGGCGGACCCCGACGATGATCACAAGTTGCTGCGCGAGTCGGGCCTGCCCGTGCTCGCCCGCTGCACCCCGGTCGACGTGGCGGACGCCGCCGCCATCGTGCTGGACGACTTCGTGGACAACACGGCCCTGCAGCAGATGCCTCTGCCCCGCGTCCCGGTAATCCAGCTGTGGCACGGGGTGCCCCTGAAAAAGATCGGCTTCCCGGAAATTTCTTCCGCCGTGAACATGACACCGGAAAAGGCCGCCTGGCTCACCCGGCGGTACTCCGGCTATGCCTCCGTTCCGTCCACCTCGCCGTGGATGACCGAACAGCTGTTCTCCAGGGTGTTCCGGGCGGATGTCTTTCCGGAACTGGGCTTCGCCCGCAACGACGTGCTGCTGCGCGCCCCCGGCCGCAACGACATGCTGGGCGTGGACGTGGACCTGTATGCCCACGTGGCCCGCCACCGCAAGGCGGGCGGCAAGGTGGTGGTGTACATGCCCACCTTCCGAGACACGGGCGGCTCGTTCCTGGAAGACGGCATCATCGACCCCATGTTCATCAACACCTTCTGCACCCGGCACGACATCCTCTTCCTGGCCAAGTTCCATCATTCCATCCGGGTGGATTCCTTCCGCAAGCTGCCGGGCTTCTGCGTGTACAACAGCGGGTGCGACATCTACCCCCTGCTGCCCATGGCCGACGCGCTGATAACGGACTACTCCTCCATATACTTCGACTTCATGCTGCTGGACAAACCCCTGGTCTTCTTCCCCTACGACAAGGAAAAGTACATCTCGCGCGACAGGGAACTCTTCTACGACTACGCCTCCATGACGCCGGGGCTGCACGTCCGTTCGCAGGAAGAACTCGTTTCCGCCATACTCCGGACCGTGATGCACGGCGACGATCCGCACGCCGCAGCCCGGCGGAGCCTGCGGGACACCGTCTTCGCGAGGGTCGACGCCCTGTCGGCCCACCGCGTGTGCAACCACATCAAGGACCTGGTAACCAGTAACAAGGAGTGTTGAGATGTACGCCGTCATTCTTGCCGCGGGGGTCGGGACACGCCTTGGCCGCCCGTTCCCGAAGTCGCTGTCGGTGCTGCCCACGGGCGAACGCATCCTCGGTCGCCAGATACGCCTGCTGCGCGAGGCGGGCATCACCAAGGTCATCGTGGTCGTGGGGTTCAAGATGTCCCTGATCATGGAGGAGTACCCGGACGTTTTGTACTGCTACAACCCGGTGTACTACGTGACGAACACCTCCAAGAGCCTGCTGCACTGCCTGTCCCGCCTGGACGAGGACGTGCTGTGGATGAACGGCGACGTGGTGTTCGATGGCGACATCCTGCCCGAGGTGATGGCAAGGGCCGGAGAGAACCTGGTGTGCGTGGACAAGAAGCGCTGCGCCGAAGAAGAAGTGAAGTACCGCGTGGACGGCACGGGCAACATCGCGGAAATATCCAAGACCGTGGCCAACCCGCAGGGCGAGGCCGTGGGCATCAACATGATTTCCCGCGCCGGCCTGCCTGCCTTCGTGGATGCGCTGCAACGCTGCGACGACATGGACTACTTCGAAAAGGGCATGGAACTGTGCCTGCGCGAAGGCGTGGCGTGGAAGCCCCACGACATTTCGTCGTACCGCTGCATCGAAGTGGACTTTCTGGAAGACTGGCAGCAGGTGCAGGCCACCTTCGCCAACGGGTAACGGCCCCGCCGCCACCAAAGGCCCACTGGCCCACGTGGCCCCCATGCTGAACCATACGGCACGGAGCAAGCCAACTGCCCGCCCACAGACCAGCACGGACGGAGAGGATGCAGGAACTCGTCGAACACAAGGCCGCCGCGCTGGCGGCGGAAGCCGAACGCAGCATGGCGCGCGGCGACGTGCAGGCCGCCGGCGCCCTGGCTGCGCGG
>NZ_VRYY01000259.1 GCF_015731765.1 Nitratidesulfovibrio oxamicus | reverse complement strand
GGCCGCCGGGGGCGTGCCGGTGCAGGCGCGGGTGCCCGGATCCGGCGGCGATGGGGGCGGGGTGTCGGCGCGCGGCACGGTGGCCTTCGTGGACAACACGGTGAACACCGCCACCGGCACCATCCGCATGCGCGGCACCTTTGCCAATGAGGCGCGTGTGCTGTGGCCCGGCCAGTTCGTGGATGTGCATGTGGAGCTGGGGCAGGTGCCCGACGCCGTGGTGGTGCCCGCACAGGCGGTGCAGACCGGCAGCCAGGGGCTGTTCGCCTACGTGGTGGGTCCGGACAACACGGTGCAGTTGCGCAAGGTGCGCACCGGGCTTGCCCATGCCGGCCAGGTGGTGATCGAGGATGGTGTGGCAGCGGGCGAACGGGTGGTCATCGACGGCCACCTGCGCCTGACCCCCGGCGCCGTGGTGGAGGAAAAGGCCTCTGCCGGTGCGGCTTCCGGCGGGCAATCGGCAAAGCCCGGCGAACATGCGGCGAAATCCGGCGAAGCGGACGCCAAGGCCCCGGCGGAGGCGCGCCAGTGAACATCGCGGCGTTCTTCATCCGCAGGCCGGTGACCACCTGCCTGGTCATGCTGGCCATGTTCCTGTTCGGGGTGGTGGGCTACCGCAACCTGCCGGTAAGCGACCTGCCCAACGTGGACTTTCCCACCATCATGGTCACGGCCGAGCTTTCCGGGGCCGACCCGGAAACCATGGCCAGCGCCGTGGCCACCCCGCTGGAGCGGCAGTTCGCCACCATCGCGGGCATCGACTCCATGACCTCGTCGAGCACCTTGGGGCGCACCCGCATCACCATCCAGTTCGCCCTCGACCGCGACATCGACGCGGCCGCGCTGGACGTGCAGTCGGCCATCTCGCAGGCGGCGCGCCGCCTGCCCGACGACATGACCACGCCGCCCTACTTCCGCAAGGTCAACCCCGCCGACCAGCCCATCCTGTACATTGCGCTCACCTCGCCCACGCTGCCCCTGTCGCAGGTGAACGAATACGCCGACACCATGCTGGCCCAGCGCATCTCCATGGTGGCCGGGGTGGCCCAGGTGCAGGTGTACGGTTCGCAGAAGTACGCGGTGCGCGCCCAGGTGGACCCGCGCGCCCTGGCCACGCGCGGCATTGGTCTGGACGAGGTGGCCAAGGCCATTGCCGATTCCAACGTCAACCTGCCCACCGGCACCCTGCAGGGCGACCATACCTCGCGCAACATCCAGGCCAGCGGCCAGCTGTTCGACGCCGCCTCGTACCGGCCCATGGTGGTGGCCTGGCGCGACGGCGCGCCGGTGCGCCTGGGCGAGCTTGGCCGGGTCATCGACAGCGTGGAGCAGGACCGGCAGTTCACCTGGTTCAACGACACGCGCGGCATCGTGCTGGCCGTGCAGCGCCAGCCCGGCTCCAACACCGTGGCCGTGGTCAACGCGGTGAAGGAACTGCTGCCCTCGTTCGAGCGGCAGTTGCCCGCGTCCGTGCAACTGAACGTGATGTACGACCGTTCGCAGACCATCCGCGAATCGGTGGACGACGTGAAGTTCACCCTGGTGCTCACCGTGTTCCTGGTGGTGCTGGTGATCTTCCTGTTCCTGCGCAGCCTGTCGGCCACGGTCATTCCCAGCCTGGCCCTGCCCATGTCGGTGGTGGGCACCTTTGCCCTGATGTACGTGTTCGGGCACAGCCTGGACAACCTGTCGCTGATGGCCCTGACGCTGGCCGTGGGCTTCGTGGTGGACGACGCCATCGTCATGCTCGAGAACATCGTGCGCCACAAGGAAATGGGCAAGCCGGTCATGCAGGCGGCCCTGGACGGGTCCAGGGAGATCGGCTTCACCATCATCTCCATGACCATATCGCTGGCGGCCGTGTTCATCCCCGTGCTGTTCATGGGCGGGGTGGTGGGGCGGCTGTTCCGCGAATTCTCGGTGGTCATCATGGTGGCCATCGGTCTTTCGGGCGTGGTGTCGCTGACGCTTACCCCCATGCTGTGCAGCCGCTTCCTGAAGCCGCACGGCGCCGAGCGCCACGGGCGCGTCTACAACGCGCTGGAAGCGTTCTTCGACGGGCTGCTGCATATCTACGAACGCAGCCTGCGCTTCACCACCCGCCACCACTTCATGACCTTTCTCGTGTCATTGGGGGTGCTGGGGCTGACGGCGTGGCTGTTCGTGGTCATGCCCAAGGGCTTTCTGCCCAGCGGCGACACGGGGCAGCTTTCCGGCTTCACCGAGGCGGACCAGTCCATTTCGTCCGATGCCATGGTGCGCAACCAGACCGCCCTGCACGCCGTGCTGGCGGCGGACCCGGCCATCGCCTCGTTCACCTCCATCGTGGGTCCGGGCGGGCCGAACCTTGGCGGCAACGCCGGGCGGCTGGTGATCATGCTGAAGGACCGCCACCAGCGCAGGGAAACGCCGGAACAGGTCATCCAGCGGCTGCGGCCCAGGCTGAACACCCTGCCCGGCATCCAGGCCTTCGTGTCCAACCCGCCGTCCATCAACATCGGCGGGCGCACCACCAAGAGCCTGTACCAGTACACCATCCAGGGGCCGGACACCGGCGAACTGTACCGGGTGGCCCCCCTGCTTGAAGAGCGGATGCGCACCCTGCCCGGCCTGCAGGACGTGACCAGCGACCTGCAGCTGAAGAACCCGGAGGTGCGCGTGACCATCCACCGCGACAAGGCGGCGGCGCTGGGCGTTTCGGCCCAGCGGGTGGAAGAGGCGTTGCAGTCGGGCTTCAGCTCGCGCCAGGTTTCCACCATCTACGCGCCCACCAACGACTACGCGGTGCTGCTGGAACTCTTGCCCGAATACCAGCGCGATGCGTCCGTGCTGCCGCTTTTGTACGTGCGGGCCAATTCCGGCATGCTGGTGCCGCTGGATACCCTGGCCAGCCTGAGCGAAGGGGTGGGGCCGCTGTCGGTGAACCATTCCGGCCAGCTGCCCTCGGTGACCGTGTCGTTCAACCTGCGGCCCGGCGTGGCCCTTGGCGAGGCCGTGGCCCAGGTGGAGCAGGCGGCGTCGCCCCTGTTGCCCGCCGACGTGGTGGGCTCGTTCCAGGGCACGGCGCAGGCCTTCCAGAATTCGCTGCAAGGCATGGCCGTGCTGCTGGCGCTGGCGGTGTTCGTCATCTACATCGTGCTGGGCATCCTGTACGAAAGCTTCATCCACCCGCTGACCATCCTTTCCGGCCTGCCTTCGGCGGGCATGGGCGCGCTGCTCACGCTGATGTTCTTCGGGTACGACCTGAACCTGTACGCCTTCGTGGGCATCATCATGCTGATCGGCATCGTGAAGAAGAACGCCATCATGATGATCGACTTCGCCATCGAATCCGAGCGGGTGGAGGGCCGCGCCCCGGCGGACGCCATCTTCCATGGCTGTCTGGTGCGTTTCAGGCCCATCATGATGACCACCATGGCCGCGCTCATGGGCGCGCTGCCCATCGCCGTGGGCTTTGGCGCGGGCGCCGAGGAACGCAGGCCGCTGGGCCTTGCCGTGGTGGGCGGCCTGCTGGTGTCGCAGTTGCTGACCCTGTACATCACCCCGGTGTACTACATGTATCTGGACAGGCTGAGCCGCTGGCTGCAACGCAAGATGGGCCGCGCGCTGGGCAACGAACGGGCGGCGGCGCGGGCGCAGGGGTAGCCCGGGCTGGCGGGCATGCCG
>NZ_VRYY01000258.1 GCF_015731765.1 Nitratidesulfovibrio oxamicus | reverse complement strand
GGCCCGCAACACAGCCTGCGCGGATGCATCGACCGAGCCGGACGGGCCGGGCGAAGCGGATGGACCGGACGGACCAGGCGGACCGGACGGCCTTGCCGGGCTGCCCGATCTGGCGGAACCCGACGGCGCGGGCCGCGCCCCCACCCTGTAGCAGCGCACCGCGAGGAAACCGGACATGACCACCACCTTCTTCCTGATGCTGTGCGGCATGCTTGCCGTCACCTACATCCCCCGCGCCGTGCCCCTGCAACTGCTGTCGCAGCGCGAGCTGAACCCCGTCATCACCCGCTGGCTGTCCTTCGTGCCGCCTGCGGTGCTGGCGGCCCTGCTGGCCCCGGACCTGATCATGAAACAGGGCTCCGTGCACATCACCGCCGACAACCTGTACCTGCTGGCCGCCGTGCCCGCCACGCTGGTGGCGTGGCGCACAGGCAGCTTCTTCGGCACCATTGCCGTGGGCATGGTCGCCGTGGCCTGTGCACGGTTTTTCGGCATGACGTAGGGGCTACCCAGGCCCCCGTTGCCAACAACCCCGCACCCGCCCCTTCTCCCCCCCCACCCCGACGGTAGACCGGGCGTGCGGCGGCAGCGCGGACACCTCCTTGCCGCGTCGTCACCGCCGCCCGGCCTCAATTGCAGTCCAGTCATCCCGCCTGCCCCCTGCCGCCCTCCGCCCGCCCGCGTCGGCAAGCGCCCGCGAACTTGCCCCCGCAATCGCGCGCGTGTAGAAGGGGCGGGTACCGTCGCGCGCCGTCACCGTCCTGTTCGCCCGGCCTCCCGCCTGTTCCGGACGTGCCCATCCGACGTCGCCTGCCCCGCCCACATCCCCCCCTTTTCCGGGAGAACACGCATGCTCCGTACCCTGTTCATTGCCCTGCTGCTGGCGCTGACCCTTGCCGCCACCCCGGTGGTTCCCGCGCCCGCCCAGGCCGCCTCCAACGAGGAACTGAAGGCCGCCCTGCGCGACCTTCTGAAGGAAAATCCCGAACTGATCATGCAGGTGCTGCGCGACAACAGCGAAACCGTGCTGGAAATCGCCCAGCAGGGTTCCAACGTGCGCCGCAAGAAGGCGCTGCTCGCCCAGTGGCAGGCAGACCTGACCCAGCCCAAGAAAGCCAACCTGGAAGGCCGCCCCATGCGCGGCCCGGCCAACGCGCCTGTCACAATCGTGGCCTACTCCGACTTCACCTGCCCGTACTGCCAGCAGGCGGCGGGCACCATGGAGCTGCTGCTGGCCAACTACAAGGACAAGGTGCGTTACGTCTTCAAGCACATGCCGCTGGACAGCCACGACAACGCGCGCCTCGCCGCCGAATATCACGTGGCCGCGGGCCTGCAGGACGGCAAGAAGGCCTGGGCGTTCTATGAAACCGTGTTCCGCGACCGCGAAAAGCTGATGAGCGAGGGTGAACCCTTCCTCAAGAAGGCCGCCACCGAGGCCGGGCTGGACATGAAGCGCCTTGCCCAGGACATCAAGGGCAAGAAGGTCAAGGATTCCATAGAGGAAGACATGGCCGAGGCCCGCGCCCTGAACGTGCAGGGCACCCCGTACTTTCTGGTCAACGACCTGGTCATTCGCGGCTCCCTGCCGCTGGACCTGTTCTCCGACGCCGTGGACATGGCGCTGGAGGCGGCGGCCAAGACCAAGAAGTAGCTGGCCGCACCGCGTACGACGCGACACGGGCCGCTCCGGCATTGCCGGGGCGGCCCGTTTGCGTTGGCGCGGTGCACCATGCGGCGCACGACGCGGAAATGGCGTTGCGGAAAAACGGAAGGAAACGGTGGGGCGCGGCTACTTCCGGCGGCGGCGTTCCAGGGTGATGCCCGCCAGAAACCCGCCGATCATGCCCACGCCGAAGGCGCGGGGAATGCTGTCGCTAAGGCCCAGCAGCGCCGCGAACACGCCGAGGGAACCGCCGATGAGGATGCCGCGAACGATGTAGCTGTCCATGCCTGTCCTTCTGGGGCTGTGGGGATTTGCGGGCGGAAGCTCCGGCAGCGTGCGGACGCCCCGGAATCCCGCGTGATGGTAGTCGCGCAGGGCGAACGGTGTCAACGTGACGGAGGCACGGGGCGCGGTGGGGCCGGGGCGCAACAGGACACGCTGGGGCGCTACAGCGAGCCCGGCAGGCCGCGGGCATGAAAAAGTGACCCGCCACGAACACCACCGGGCCGATACAGGCCCCAAAGGCACTTGCGAACGTCGCCAGCCCGCCACATCTCGACGCCCGGCGGCGCCTGTCATCCATGCGCAGCCATGGTCAGCCATGGGGCGTCTGCCCTTCCATGCATCCGTCCACCGACCGCTCCACCTGCCCGGGACCTGCCCCCGCCAAAACAGAACCCCGGCCAGGGTGGCCGGGGCTCCGCAAGGGGGGTCGGATGTCCATGGGAACAAGGGGGAACAAGGGGGAACAGGGGAGGAGCAAAACCGGGGTGCAAGGGGGGGCGGCGGGTGGGCTGTCCCGCCGCCCCTGCGGTCACTGCATCAACGAAGGAGGAGTTTGGGCTGGTCGCTGTCTCGTGTGCTTTGGGCACTATGTCGTCGGTCGCCGTGGCGACCGCTGGTCGCTTCCGGGGGCTCCAAGCCCCCGGCTGGAGATACCGTGCGGACAGGAGGAGGTCGGTCCTGCACAGTGCGGGTGCGTTGCGGCTGTATGGCCGGTGCTCCCGTATCGCTTCGGTCGTCCGGGCCGTCGCCTTGGCCCGGCGGCCGTTGCCGCGAATTCATTGCCCGTGCCCTTCTCCGCAAGGGGGAACCGGAGAGGGGCCAGGAGCGGTGGGGGAACGGGACGCCACACGTCCACCGTATCCGCGAAGGGTCTCGCGGAGTTCCCCTGCCGCCCGGAACGTGCCGGGCCGCACGTGGGGGTTGCCTTCGGGCGCCTCGTCCCATTCCTCTTCCTGTCCCGCTCCGCCATTCCTCCGTTGCGCCGGAGGGGGAGGGGGGGGACCGCCGCGACCGGCGGGTCGCGGCGGTCAGCCGGATCAGGGGAATCAGGCTAGGGCTTGCACTCTGCGAAGGGCAGCGTTGTCATGCGCTGAGGGGGAATAAGCACAGGGCGTGCCAAACAGTTAAAATAAATATTTTCAGTATATTATCATTTTTTGAGAAAATGTGCAGACTTTAGCTGTGCAATGTGCTGCACATGTTTTTGCACAAAAGGCCTGCACGTGTGCAAAATGCATACACCCCCCTTGTTGTGCATGTGGCCATACCGGGCGCGACCGACTTGCGGGGCACGTCGGCACACGGCATCGACACGGAAAGCGTCGGGGCACGGGGCGTCCCCCCGCATGCTGCATTGCGCACGCCATCCTCCCTGCGGCAGGCTGCCCGCTCCCCATCCGACACGGACGAAGCCGGAAAGGGATACTGCTCCCCTTCCGGCTTCTGAAGTTCCGTGCCCGGTGCATCCGGCGCGATGTCCAGAACGGGCTATTCGTCGCAGCGCACCGTAATGCCCGCAGCGCGCAGGGCGGCGGCGAACAGGCCGTCGCCCGTCACCAGCGTCCGGTTGAAGGTGCCGTCGTAGATGCGTCCGCACCCGCACGAAGGCGAGCGCGCCTTCAGGATGGCCTCGGTACAGCCCGCCAGCAGGGCCAGGCGCACGCCTTCCGCGGCCCCCTTGGCAAAGGCGTCCGTGGCGTCGGACAGGGCGCCGTCGGCCTCGCGGCACAGTGCCCGCCCG
>NZ_VRYY01000257.1 GCF_015731765.1 Nitratidesulfovibrio oxamicus | reverse complement strand
CGTCCCGTCCTGCCGGCAAGGTCGGCAAGGTCGGCAAGTGCGGTGCGCCCGGCATCATGGGCCGTGGCCAGCGCCGCGCCCAGGCCGAAGCCGGGTGCGGGCATGCCGTAGCGCGGTTCGCGGTCATGCACGGTGCCGCAGGTGGAGCACTGCCACATGCCCTCGTGGGCGGCCAGGCGCACCAGAACGCCGTCGCGGTTGTAGCAGTTCTGGCAGAACGGCCCCTGCTTGATGTTGCCGGTGATGAGCCAATAGCAGAACCCGTCAAAGACAAGATTGCGCGACAGGTAGAGGATGTCCTCGAATTCCTGCACCTGCATTTTCAGCATGGTGTTTTCGTCGCACAGGGAAACGTAGCGCGACTGCATTTCCATCAGTACGTGCCGCGCTTCCTCGGTCTTGCCTTTCATGAACAGGTCGTGGATTTCCTTGAATCTGTAATAATCGAGCATGGCCGCACCTCTGCGGGATGGGGAGCCGGCGGCCGGACAGCCGCGGTACATGGTTCCCATCGGCAGTTCGTGACGGAACTTTAGGCCGGAGCGTACCGGTGTCGAGGCACCGGATTTCTGCCGACGGGTGTGGCTGCGACCAAGCAGGCATGAGAACAATCATCCAGTGCACGTTTTTCTTGGAATAGCATGGTGCGTATAGTATCCCGAAAACACCCCTCGCCTTCGGGATACGGGGATTGGCCCGTTCGGGCGGGATAACGGCCGCGCCGGGCAAGGAGGTGCGCGATGTCGCAGGTTCAGGACGTTTCCGGAGTACCGTTGTTGGCACAGGAGGGACCAGCTCCGCAGGAACATGTGAACGCACAGGTCCAGTTTGGCACCCACCGGCTGGCGCATGCACTGAAGGTGACCGGGTATGCGGTGTACAACCTTGCGCGGGTGTGCCTGCCGGACAGTTGCTCGGCGGCCATTGGCATTGGCGCGACGGTTGCGGGCGGCCCGGTGCTGGGCCTGGTGGCAGGGCTTGCGGGCAGCATGGCGCGGCACGTGGCGAACACTGTGCGGCATGCCGGTCCGGAGGGAATGCGCGCCGAACTGCTGCCCGGCTGTGCCGAGGCCGTACTGTTCCGGGCGTTGTTTCTTTCCGCGCGGCAGAATCCGTTGCCGCTTAAGGGCGGTGCGCAGTGGACGGAAACATTCTGCCAGTCCATGGGCGATTTTTACAGGAACCTTTGCCACCATGGCATGGCCAACGCCGGGGTGTGCGCCGCGTTGTGCCGGGAATGGATGGAGGCAATGCAGACCGACCCCGTGCAGGGAGAGAACCTGCTGGCCGGGTGGAAGGGCGTGGACGTGAATGCTGATCCCGCCAGGTATGTCGTCAACCAGCGTGCGTATATCGAGGATGTCCGCGATCTTGGCACCAGTTATCCCAATATGGGGGCTACGGGGGTGGAAGTCGAGCGAATGACGGATCCTGCCGGATTCGGGGGCGCACTGGCCGCCCGCATGCTGGACGGGCTGGCGCAGGGCGGCCCCGTGTTCGCGGACATTTCCCTGCACTGCCATCTGCCGGTAAACCATGCGGTGACCGCCAGCATACGCGCCGGAGGGGATGGCAGGGTGCGCATGGACTATTTCGACCCCAACTTCGGGCAGTTCACCATCCGTTGCGCACGGGATGAGGCCCCCGCGCGCTTCGCGGAATTCTTTCAGGATCTCATGGCCCGCACGTCATATTCCGTAGGGTTCCACGCGTATTCCGCGCAACTGATGCAGTAGGGCGCCGCGTTGCGCGGCGTGGCGGAGACAGACATGGAAAAGAATTACTTCTCGTTGCTGATGGCCGACTTCTTCGCGCAGGCGGGCATGGAACCGCGCGACGCCGCCCCGGCCTATGCGCTGACGGTGGACGACGAAGCCCTGCTGGTGGTGGCCAACGATCCGGCGGAATGGATGACCCTGCTCATGGACCTTGGTCCGTTCACACCCGGAGAAAGCGGGTATGCACGGCTGCTCGAGGAAAACCTTACCCCGCACGAGGCGGCCCCCAAACCGGTGCTGGGGGTGGCGGACGGCAGGCTGGCGATGCGTTCGCAACTGCCGTTGGCATATCTAGGATTGGATGCCCTGCAACGCTGGCTGCGTGACTTCCTGGACTACTCCGTCAGCGTTCGCGAGGCCGTGCGGACGCTGGGCGACGGGTCGGCTGTGCCTGCATCGGGAACGGGAGATGCCGCCCCGGCGGAGAGCGGCGCGACATTCATCAAGGTCTGATGCGAGCATCCGGCGTCAGGGATCGGCCCGCGATGCGGGCAGGAGTCCCCGGCTGGTTCAGCGGGCGGTGCGCACAAGCCGCTCCACCAACTGCCGCTGGGTCTGTTCGGCGGCTTCGATTTCCGCAGGGGCCAGGCCCGCGCCCAGGGCCACGGCGCGGCGCTTTTCGGCGGAGACGAAGTCTTCCTTGCGGTGGGCGTCGTTGTTGATGACCAGTCGGGCGCCTGCGGCGCGCGCGGTGATGGCCACATGACCGTTGGACAGCGCGTGCGAGGGGCGGGTGGTTATTTCCAGCAGCACCCCGCGCTCGGCGGCGTAGGCGGCGTCTTCCGCGGTGAGCAGGCCGGGGTGGGCCAGCACGTCCGCACCGCCTTCGATGGCGGCAAGGTTGGTGCCCGTCTCCACAACGTCGGCCAGCGACTGGCCGTGCACCACCACCAGTTGCGCGCCCAGCGCCCGCGCTTCGCGGATGGCGTCGGGAATGAGGGCCGGTGGCACGTGGGTCAGTTCCACCCCGGCAAAGACCTCTATGCCTGCGTACAGCCCGTACTGGCGGGCCATGGGCAGCACCTGGCGCAGGATGAGGTCCATGTTCGAACCGTCGGCGTGATCGGTAAGGGCCACGGCGCGATAGCCTGCCAGGCGTGCGAAGCGCACGGCGGTGGCGGGCGTCATGGAGGAGTCGCTGAAGCAGGTGTGCACGTGCAGGTCGATCATGGGGTGGCTCCGGAAGTAGGCGTACGGGTGTCGGCGCGAGGCATCCGCCGCGTGCCGCCGTGCGTCGCCGTGAGGCGGTGAGCGCGGGGCACCCGCGCGGCATGTGTGCAGGCAGCCCATGCCGTGGGGATGACGGTCGCCCGTTTGCCCCCGATTGCGCCCGGGCGGGTCCGATTGCGTGAAAAATCGTGGGCCACCGGTACACCACGGGCGCGTCGGGCGCAACCCCAGGCCCCGTGCATGGTGCCCCGCGCGGGTACGGTCACCGGAATCCGGGTGCGGAAGCCGGGGGTATGGGCACGGGAGGGCTGGCGGTACGCGTTTGGCGGCGAGGATGCCCGGTCAACGAAAGGGGCTGTCGGTCGAGGGGGGCGCTAAAGGCGACTGGCCGTCGAAGATGGCAGACAGACAGAAACGGCCTGTCGGCGCGGCAGGCCACGCCACGGCGGGGCGCCGCATGGCCCATGCAGCAAGACGGGCGGGATTGCGATTGCAACCGGCAAGGCCAGGCGCAAGCGTGCTACATGCGGTACTTGGTTTCCGGGTCCAGCGAGCGCAGCAGTTCCGCCAGTTGCTCTTCCAGGGCGTGCGGGTCGCGCGGGCGATCTGTTGCCTGGCCTGCCGACGGATCAGCGGCCTGGCCAGCCCTTTGCTTCGCGGCGCGCCGATCCCCCATGGCCTCGCGGACGCGGGTGATCTGCTCCACGCTGATGGGGCTGCCCGCTTCGCCGTCGGCCCACGGGGGCTGGCCCG
>NZ_VRYY01000256.1 GCF_015731765.1 Nitratidesulfovibrio oxamicus | reverse complement strand
CGGTCCCGGTGGTCCCGGCGGCCCGCGTCCCGGTGGTCCCGGTGGCCCCGGCTACGGTCCCCGTCCCGGTGGTCCCGGTGCTCCCGGTGCCGGCCAGCCCCCGGCTGGCGGTGACGAAGGCCAGAGCAAGAAGAAGCGCCTGAAGGGCCGCCGTACGGTGGACTTCCAGGCCGGTGCTGACCGCGCTCCGCGTGGTCGCGAGGACGACGATTTCCCCCGTGGCGGTTCCCGCCGCGGCAAGGGGCGCAAGGGCCGCGACATGAAGGCCGCCACCGCCACCCAGCCGCTGAAGGCCGCCAAGCGCAAGATCAAGGTCGAGGAAGCCATCCGCGTGGCCGACATGGCTCACCAGATGGGCCTGAAATCCACCGAAATCATCAAGGTGCTGTTCGGTCTCGGGGTCATGGCGACCATCAACCAGTCGCTTGACATTGAAACCGCCACCCTGGTGGCCTCGGAATTCGGCTACGAAGTGGAAAAGGTGGGCTTCTCGGAAGACGATTACCTCATCCCCAAGGAAGAGGACGCGCCCGAAACCATGCAGCACCGTCCGCCCGTGGTCACCATCATGGGCCACGTCGACCATGGCAAGACCTCGCTGCTCGACGCCATCCGCAAGACCAACGTCACCATGGGCGAAGCGGGCGGCATCACCCAGCACATCGGCGCGTACCACGTGACCACCAAGAAGGGTGAGATCGTGTTCCTTGATACGCCCGGCCACGAAGCGTTCACCGCCATGCGTGCCCGAGGCGCGCAGGTGACCGACATCGTCGTGCTTGTGGTGGCCGCCGACGACGGCGTCATGGAGCAGACCCGCGAAGCGGTGAACCACTCCAAGGCCGCTGGCGTGCCCATCATGGTTGCCGTCAACAAGATGGACAAGGAAGGCGCCAACCCCGAACGCGTGCAGCGCGAACTGGCGGAAATGGGCCTGGTGTCCGAAGCCTGGGGCGGCGATACCGTGTTCAGCCATGTGTCGGCCAAGACCCGCCAGGGCCTGGACGAACTGCTGGAACTGCTGGCCCTGCAAGCCGAAATCCTTGAGCTGAAGGCCAACCCCGACAAGCCCGCCCGTGGCCACATCGTGGAAGCCAAGCTGGACAAGGGCCGTGGCCCCGTGGCCACCGTGCTGATCCAGGAAGGCACCCTGAAGCAGGGCGACACCTTCGTGTGCGGCGTGTTCAGTGGCCGCGTGCGCGCCATGTTCAACGACCAGGGCAAGAAGGTGAAGGAAGCCGGCCCCGCCATGCCGGTGGAAGTGCAGGGCTTCGAGGGCGTGCCCGAAGCGGGCGAGGAGTTCGTGTGCGTGACGGACGAAAAGCTCGCCCGCCGCATCGCGGAAACCCGCGCCGTGAAGCAGCGCGAAAAGGAACTGGCCCGCGAATCCAAGGTTACCCTGGAAACGTTCCTGTCCCGCCGCGTCGACGACCAGGAAGCCCTGGTGCTCAACCTTGTCGTCAAGTCCGACGTGCAGGGCTCGCTGGAAGCCATCTCCGAGGCGCTGCGCAAGCTCAGCACCGAAAAGGTGCGCATCAACATCATCCACGGCGGTGCCGGGGCCATCTCCGAATCCGACATCCTGCTGGCTTCTGCCTCCGACGCCATCATCATCGGCTTCAACGTCCGCCCGACCGCCAAGGTCAAGGACATCGCCGAGCAGGAGAACGTGGACATCCGCTTCTACGACATCATCTACAAGCTTGTGGATGAAGTGAAGAGCGCCATGGAAGGCATGCTCGCCCCGGTGCAGCGCGAAGTGTACCTGGGCCAGGTGGAAGTGCGGCAGACCTTCAGCGTGCCCAAGGTGGGCACCATCGCTGGCTGCCACGTTGCGGACGGCAAGATCACCCGCAACGCCGGTGTGCGCCTGCTGCGCGACGGCGTGGTGGTCTACACCGGCAAGATCACGTCGCTCAAGCGCTTCAAGGACGACATGAAGGAAGTCATGAAGGGCTATGAATGCGGTGTGGGCCTTGAAAACTTCAACGACATCAAGATAGGCGACATCATCGAAGCCTTCGAAATGGTCGAAGAAGCCGCCACGCTGTAAGACAGGACAGACAACGATTGCCTCCGGCGGGCAGGGGGCGCAAGCCTCCTGCCCTGCCGATTTACTGGCGCGGGGTTTACCCGCGGGATTTGTCAACGATGCGCCACGCGGCGCGGCACCCCCATGATCATCGGCGTGCTCACGGTGGAATTCGAGTTGCACGGCAACGATTCCCTGAAGGGGAAGCGGCGCATAGCCAGCAGCCTGAAAACGAAGGTGCGCAACACCTTCAACGTGTCCATCGCAGAGGTGCGCAACCAGGATTCCCTGACCCGGCTGTCGCTGGCCGTGGTTTCGGTAAGCAACAGCGAACGGCACCTGCAAAGCCGCCTCGACAAGTGCCTGGCCATGATGGAAGCCGTGTGTCCCGAAGAGATGACGTACAGCGATATTGAATTTTTCGCCGCCGAATAGGCGCGACGGGCCTTTCGCCTGCTGGCTGCGTCAAACGTCGCCACCCGGATCGGTCACGTACCAAAGAGCGCGTTGCGGTCGCCATCCGTAGGACTCGAAGACTCGTCCAACGGCTGCCGCACGTTCCCTCCGGGTAGCCGAGTTTCTCGTGTCGGCAAACCGACTTCCACCGGACAAAAAGACAGGCACTCTGTCTAACAATCTGCCGCCCAATGAAAAAATTTGGGGGGAGGGGTCCGGGGAGGGAGACCTTTTTACGCTTTGCGGACGCCATCCGTAATGTTCGCGCGAGTGCTCACATAACGGCTGCCGCAAAAGGTCCCCTCCCCGGTTCCTCTCCTGATAATAAACTCCCCCTCCCCGCAGGAACCCCACATGACAGATACCGCAGCCAGCATCGCAGCCATCCTCCGTGCAGAGGACGACATCCTTGTGGCCAGCCACGCCAACCCGGACGGCGACGCCGTGGGGGCCATGGCGGCGGTGGCGCACATGTTGCGCGCGCTGGGCAAGCGGTTCCGGCTGTACAACACCAGCGGGGTGCCGCAGCAGTACGGCTGGGTGGACATGGGCGGACCGGTTGCCCGCACCTGGGCGGAACTGGAAGGTTTCACCCCGCGCCTGGCGGTGATTCTGGACTGCGGCGACGCGCACCGCGTGGGCGGCGACCTGCAGGCCAGACTGCCGGAGCTGCGCAGCGTGAACATCGACCATCATCAGGGCAATCCCATGTTCGGCACGGTGGGCAACTGGGTGGAGCCGCACCTTGCCGCCACCTGCCAGATGGCGGGCATGCTGGCGCGCGAGCTTGGCGTGCCCCTTTCCGGCCCCTTGGGCGAGGCGGTGTACCTGGGCATCTGCACGGACACCGGCAACTTCTGCTACGGCAGCACCAGCGGCGAACTGCTGGAACTGGCGGCGGAAATCGTGCGGCTTGGGCTTGCGCCCGGCCTGTTCCACGACCGGCTGGAAAACAACTGGTCCATCGGTCGCATGCGGCTGTGGGGCGCGCTGATGCAGGGCATAGAGCTGCATTGCGGCGGTGCGGTTGCGGTGTCGGTGATTACCGACGACATGTTCGCCCGGCACGGCGCGGACAAGGACGATCTGGAAGGCTACGCTTCGCAATTGCGGCGCCTTGCCGGGGTGCGGGTATCGCTGATGGTGCGCGGCGACGGCGCGGGGCGCAGCAAGATCAGCATGCGTTCCAGCGGCACGGACGACGTGCGCGTGGTGGCGGCGGCCTTTGGCGGCGGCGGGCATCGCAACGCGGCCGGG
>NZ_VRYY01000255.1 GCF_015731765.1 Nitratidesulfovibrio oxamicus | reverse complement strand
CCAGCCACCGCGCCCACGGGGCCGCCCAGCGCCGCCCCCAGCAGCGGTGCCACACGGGCCACCGTGGTGCCAATGCCTTTCCAGTCCATGCCATGCTCCTTCCGCGCGTGGGCCGCCGGGCGGCATGCCCGGCCCGCCATGCGCAAGAGGATGTGCATACACCTGTCTTGCGGGGCCGTGCTGGCCGCAGCGGGGTGGCAAAGGGGGCGCATGGCCGTCCCGAAGGGGCGCGGCCATGACCTTGGTCTCGGGCCTGTCGGCCTATCGGGCCGGCACGCCTGTCGAAAAGCACGGACCGGAAGGGGGATCGGCGCGAGAGGCCATTGAGGGGGGACAATGCGGTGGCGGCCCGGGGGCGCGTGAAGTGGTGGCGGGCGGACGGGAAAGCGGATGCGGGGATGCGCCCGGACACGCAAACGGTACGTGACCGGGGTGCGGGCGCACAAACGAAAACGCCCCCGCTGGGCGGGGGCGTCGGATGTCATTGCTGAGCCAGATGTATCAGGCGGCGATAAGACTGTCGGAGGCGTCCTGAATGCTTACCGGTCCCTTTTCGTTGCGGGGCAGGCGCGGAACCCTGTCGGATTTGCCGGGTTTTGCCTTGCCGACGCGGGCCTTGTCCGCCTGTTCCGGCTTGGCAGAGCGGGCCACCTGCTTGGCCTTGGCCTTCTTGGCGGCCTTCTTGCCCGCCACGATCTTGCCCTTGCCGTCGCTGGTCACATGGTCCTCGGTCAGGCCGAAGGGCGTCCAGTCGGCCAGGGCGATGTCGAGCGATTCGAAAGAGCGGCCCGAGGCGTAGATGACCGGCACGCTGCCTTCCGGGGTGGAGGCGAACAGCACGGTGCCGTTGGCGCCGGGTTCCGGCATGGCGGCGGTGCGGGCGCCGGGGATGTTGGCTGGGCGCGAGGCATCCAGCGTCACGGTGGCGGCATGTGCGCCATCAGAAGCCTTGGCTGCGGCCAGCAGTTCAGAGGCGGCCTCGGTCTGGTCGCTGCCGTTGGCGACGGACTGGTTGCGCCCACCGCGCAGCACATACAGGAAGTCGCTGCCTGTTTCGCCCACCATGGCCACCATGGTGCTGCCGCCGCGCGTGGCCAGCAGGCTGACCGGCACGGTGCCGCCGTGGATGCCGATGTAGGCCGGGCGCGAGCCGCCGGGCATGTCGATCCAGCCGTCGTCGTCTGCCTGGGCCTGCGGCTCCGAGGAGTGCAGGGCCACGCGGCGGGCGTCGCCAGCTCCGTTCACCGCGGCCCGGCCATGGCCGGACAGGGTGTCGGGCATGTCGCCGCGCTCCGCCTCGGTGACGGTGGGCACGGCAAACACGAACAGTGCCAGCAAGGATGCCAGCAGTCGGGATGCGGTTACATTGCGGAAATATATGGAGAGGCAAGGTACACGCCGAACGTTGTCGCCGCGCATGGTGGTGTTTACCGTGAGTCCTTCGGATGGTGTTGTATGGCGTATCGCCACGTGTGCAGGCTTTATTGATTCGGACGGCCCCTGTCAAGGGCGCGGTATGGTGCGCGGAAATGTTTTTTTAATATTTATATTTCAGGCTGTTGCAAAAAGTGCGCAGGGGCGCGTTGTCTCCGCCAGGCCCCCCGTGGCGCGATTGATGGCCAGGGTTTGCGTTGTTGTTATAAAAACCATGCTTTTCCAGTATGTTGATTGCCGCATGAGACTCTAGAGAATAGGGGCGCAGGCGCTGGTTGGGGCGGAATGTACCGTGGCCGGAACCCGCTGCCCGGGAAAAAAGGCCAGGGTGCCCGGACCGTGCCCGGCAAGCAGGTCAGCGCGGGGCGGATTCGTCCTGCTTGCGCGGCTTGCCGTTTTTTTTCCGCTTTTCGTCCCTGTCGCCCTTGGTCTTGCTTTTGGGCGCGGTGGCGTTGACCGTCGGTGGCGGGGCTTGCCGTACCTGAGGTTCCGGCTCCGGGGGCGGAGCGGGCAGGGGCGGTCCGGCCTCGCCCAGCGTGGACAGGAAAAAGCGAACCAGCCGGGCGTTCAGGACTCGGTGGATGGCCTGGCGGCTGTCTTCATCCACCCCGCCGCACAGTTCCGGCAGGTCGCGTTGCAGGGCGCGGGGACAGGCGGCCATGAACGCGTAATGGTCCGCACCGGCCAGTACGGTGAATTCCGGCGTGCGGGGCAGGGCGGCGCGCAGGGCGTCGGCATGCAGGGGGGCGCGATTCACCTCGTCGTCCTCGGCCTTCAGGATCGCCACCGGCACGGTGACCCTGGTCAGGGACGCACGGGGAAAAAGCATGCCGTAGCCGGGAGCCACCAGCGCCACGGCACGCACCCGGGCGTCGGCCATCGCGGTCTGGGGGAATTGAGCTGGCAGGCCCTGCCCGGCCTGTCCGGCCTGTCCGGCCTGCGTGGCTGGTGATGCGGCGGGCGGGCTGGAACCGGGCTCATTGTCGCCGGGACCGGGTTGCAGCGAACGCAGGGCTTCCGGCAGGCGGGACAGTCGTTCGGCGGCCCACTTGGTGCAGTAGGGGTCGCCGGGTGTGGTGCGTTCGCAGTAGCCTGCATAGCGGGTGCCGTCGGGGCGTGCGCCCGCCAGCAGCAGGGCGGTGGCTCCGCCAGTGCCAAACCCTATGACCCCGATGCGGGCGGGATCGATCATGGGTGAGGTTTCCGGTGCGCGCAGCAGCTTGCTGATGGTGGTGCTGACGTGCCGGGGCCGGGCCGTGAGCTGTTCCGGCAGGAACAGCGAAGACGTGTCGTTGCTGTTGTCGCCCGGATGGGTGGGCGCGGCCACCACGAAGCCCGCGCGGGCCAGGGCTTCCGCCGTATCATGGTGCGCCAGGCGCGAACCGGCTGTGCAGTGCGAGATGACCAGCAGCGGGAAGCGGCCGGGCACTTCCTTGCCGCCGCGCGCCACGTCCAGCGTCCAGTCGCCAAGGTGGATTTCGGAAGGGGCGCGGACGGAGGGGTACCATACGGCCACGTCGAGCCGTTCGCCGGTTTCGGGAATCCAGATGCCCATGGTGCGAAAGCCGGGCTGATACGAGGCGGGCTCGTCCGCGCGGGCCTCCTGCATCGTGGGCAGAAAAGGGGCAAGGGTGCCGACCGGAAGGTTTGGGGGCACGCGTTGCGGCAGGCCCACGGGCAGCAGCAGGGCGGCGGCCAGCGATGCGGCCAGCAAGGGACGCGACAGTCGCCGGGCGGTGCCGGACGCGTTGATGCGGGCGTGGAACGGGGTACGGGGCGCGTAGCCGCGCGGCATGGGAAACCTCCGGTATGTCCACGAGCGAGATACCGCATGCGCACCCACCCGGCAAGGCCCGATGCGGGCGGACGACCGGGGGCGCGGCAGACGCAATCCGCTGCGACACCATTCGTCCATTCGCCCCGTGCGCTTCATTCGGCCCATGCGATCGAACGCACCCCCCGTCAGCGCACCCTGCCCCAGTAGGAGAGGTGCGGCGCGCATTGCAATAGCGGCTCGATGGGCACCTCAACCGCAGGTGGCGGTTCCGCCGGTGCCCTGCCAGCGTCCACGGAGAAATTGCCCCGCACGCTGGAAGAACCGCCTGCAGAGGCCGTCTGCCAGCAGCACGAGCCGGGCAGCAGCATGAGCCCCTGGGAAGTGAGCCAGAAGGTGACCGGAGTTTCGGAGTTGTCCAGGCTTGTTTCGGCCACCCCGGTATCGACCGGGCGCGGCGCGACGGGCACGGGGGCAGGAGCAGCGGACGCGCCCTCCCCACCGTCCCTGCCGTCGTGCGTGCCGCCGCCGCTTCGCCGC
>NZ_VRYY01000265.1 GCF_015731765.1 Nitratidesulfovibrio oxamicus | reverse complement strand
GCCGAGGGGGCCGTCCCGCCGTCCCGCGCGGGCTTCGGTGCATCGTGCCGCGTGCCGTGGTGCACCATCAGGACGCCGCAGAGTATGGCCGCCAGCGCAGCCATGCGGGATGGCGTGAGCCGCTCGCCCATCAGGGCGCCCGCAAGCGTTATGAGCGCCAGCCCGACCCCCTCCCATACGGCGTAGGCCACGCCCACCGGCACGCGGGTAACGGCGCGGGCCAGGCACCAGTAGGAAAGGCCCAGCAGCAGGTACATGGCGGCCATGCCGGACACGGGCCAGGCGGCCTGCGAGGCCTTCATGATCACCGTGCCCGCTACCTCCAGCACGATGGAACAGGACAGGAACAACCAGGGTATGATGTTGGACACGCAAAAGCTCCTGGCGACCGGCGACTTCTGCGAAGTGCACGGGCCGCCGACATTGTGGGCATGGATTGAAACTGCGGAAAACGGGAAGGATGCCGCCTGCCGGTTGTTCCGGCGCGGCGCAGGGTGGCGGGCTAAAGCGCGCTGCGCCAGAACCGTTCACGAGACGAAACGGTACATGGCGTGCAGGTGGGGATGCAGAGAAGTCTCTTGGTCATGATGCGTTCAGCATGCCACGATCATGCAATGGGGGCAAGCAGCGGCGCGGGCGACGGAATACCGCCGCCCGCGCCGGGAAATGCTCGTCATGCCCTTCGGCCCGCCCGCCCCGCGTCCTTGGGGGCGGGCGGCCAGCCGGGGTGTGCACGGAGAGGACTGCGACTACTTGAAGCGGGCCCTTGCAGAGGCGAAGGCCGCCTCCACGGCGTCCCAGGCCAGTTCCAGGCCTGCCTTCATGTCCTTCCAGGCATGCTCGCCCGCATGCTGCAATTCGTCCAGCTTGCGCTTGGCCTCTTCGCGCTTGCGGCGCAGGTCGGTGATCTGCTCGTGGTATTCCACGCGGGCTTCCGCCTTGGCCAGCGCTGCCTGCACTTCCAGCTTCTCGAGCTGGGCCTTCCACAGTTCGAGCTTGTCGCGAAGGGTGCGGATGTACTCTTCCCTGGTGTTGGGCATGGTCTGCACTCCCGTGGCTGGAGGTTCGAGGGGGGCCGGAACATCCGGCATCCGCGCGGCCCCGTGCCGCGCTTCACCCGTACAGGTAGGCATCGGTGCGGGCCGGGGCAAGGGCAGGACGGAGAAATGACAGGATGCTTGGACGCGATCCCCCTGAAATCACTGGTTGGAGGTCGGTGTCACCCGCTCGGAAACAAAACCGCCCGCCGCGAATGCTCGCGGCGGGCGGTCATTTTTCGTCCTGTTACCCCGCAGGCCTTGCGACACGTGGGGTTTTGCGCGTTTACCGCTTCGCGTTGCCGTTGCGCTCCGGTTGCGGGCGGGGCTGGGCAGCGCGATGCGGTTTGCCGCTACCGGCAGGTGTTTTCCTGCCGTTGCGGTAGCTTAGCCTGCGTGGTCGAAGCCCGCCTGCAACGCATCCGCGTTCTTGGGAATCAGATGGCTGTAGTGCGCGGAAATGACGCTGCCCAGGCTCTTCTTCACCACGTCCAGGTCCACCACGCCGGTGGCCCGCACGTAGGCACCCAGCGCCACCATGTTGGCCATCTTGGTGTTGCCCAGCTTGTCGGCGATGTCGTTGGCGGGCACGCACACGGTGCGCACGCGCGCCTCGGCCTGCGATGCGTCCACCAGCGAGGTGTTCAGCACCTGCACCCCGCCGTCTTCCAGCCGGGGCTGGAACTTGTCCAGCGAGGGCTGGTTCATGACGATGAGGCTCCTGGGCCGCTGGATGATGGGCGAGCCGATGTCCTCGTCCGATACCACCACCGTGCAGTTGGCGGTGCCGCCGCGCATTTCCGGACCGTACACGGGAATGTACGTCACGTTCAGCCCGGCGTTCATGCCCGCGTAGGCCAGCAGGTTGCCGATCAGCATCACGCCCTGGCCGCCGAAGCCGGCCATGATCACGTCCTGGTAGAGCGCCATCAGCACACCCCCTCGCCTTCGGTCACGTCCTTGTACACCCCCAGCGGAAAGTAGGGGATCATCTCTTCGCGGATGCGGGTATTGGCCTTCACCGCGTCCATGCGCCAGTTGGTGGGGCAGCCGGACAGCAACTCCACGAAGCCGAAGCCCAGGCCCTGCTGCTGCACGTCGAAGGCCTTGCGCACGGCCTTCTTGGCGGCGCGGATGTTCTTGACGCTGTCCAGCGAGGCGCGGGCGGAATAGGCCACCCCGCCAAGGCCCGCGATGATCTCTGCCATGCGGATGGGCATGCCCTCGCGGTCGCGGCAGCGGCCGCCGGGGCAGGTGGTGGTCTTCTGCCCGATGAGGGTGGTGGGGGCCATCTGGCCGCCGGTCATGCCGTACACGGTGTTGTTCACGAACACGATGGTGATGCGCTCGCCACGGTTGGCGGCGTGCATCACCTCGGCCAGCCCGATGGACGCTAGGTCGCCGTCACCCTGATAGGTGAACACGATCTTGTCCGTGCGCCCGCGCTTTACGCCGGTGGCCACGGCAGGGGCGCGCCCGTGCGGCGCCTCCACCGAATCCACGGCCAGATAGTTGTAGATGAACACCGAACAGCCGATGGAGGCCACGCAGATGGTGTCGTCCACCACGCCCATTTCCTCCAGCACTTCGGCCACCAGGCGGTGGGCGATGCCGTGGTGGCAGCCGGGGCAGTAGTGGGTGGCGCGGTCCACCAGCACGTCGGGAACCTCGAAGGCCATCTGCTCGTCGTCGGCGAGCGCCAGTCTTTCGTCAGCCTGCATCACTTGCCCCCCATGGCGTCCAGAATGGGCGCGAGGAAATCGTCAGAACCGGGCATCTCGCCCGGCATGTGCCCGTAGAAGGCGGAATCCACGATGCCGCGAATGGAAAGCCGCACGTCCTCCACCATCTGGCCGCAGTTGTGCTCGATGGTCAGGAAGCGCTTTCCCTGTTCCGCCAGGCCGCGCAGCAGCGGGCCGGGGAAGGGGAACAGCGTCTGCGGTCGCACCAGGCCCACCTTGTGCCCTTGTGCGCGCAGCTTGCGGATGGCGGACTTGGCGATGCGCCCGATGGAGCCGTAGGCCACCACGATGAGTTCCGCGTCGTCGGTCAGGAAGCTTTCGGCCCTGGCCTCGGCCTGCATGGCGGCGTACTTGGCCTGAAGGTGGCGGTTCTGGCCTGCCAGCGCGCCGTCTTCGAGGAACAGCGACTTCAGCAGGCGCGGCTTGCGGCCCTTGGCCCCTTCCAGCCGCCAGTCGGCGGCTTCGGTGCCTGCAACGGCGGCGGGCTTCCACGGGGTGACCGGTTCCTTCATCTGGCCCACGATGGCGTCGCCCAGCACCATGACCGGGTTGCGGTACTTGAAGGCCAGGTCGAAGGCCTGCACCATCATGTCGTAGCATTCCTGGCAGGTGGCCGGGGCCAGCACCAGCAGCTTGTAGTCGCCGTGGCCGCCGCCCTTCACCGACTGGAAGTAGTCGCCCTGCGAGGGCCCGATGTCGCCAAGGCCCGGCCCGCCACGGTTCATGTTCACGATGACGCCGGGCAGTTCGCTGCCCGCCATGTACGAAATGGCTTCCTGCATCAGCGAGATGCCGGGGCTGGACGACGAGGTCAGCGCGCGGATGCCCGCAGCGGCGGCGCCCAGCAGCATGTTGGCCGAGGCCACCTCGCTTTCCGCCTGCACGAATTCGCCGCCCGCGTCGGGCAGGGCGTAGGACATCATTTCCGGAATGTCGTTCTGCGGGGTGATGGGGTAGCCGAAGTAACAGCGGCAGCCGGCGGCCAGCGCGCCGTGGGCGATGGCCTCGTTGCCCTTTATGAAGATGCGTTCCGGCGTGCCCGTGTCGGTTGTGTTGTGCGGCATGGGGCTACTCCTTCCCGGCCTTCTTGGCCTTGCGCGACTTGATGACGCGAATGGCCACGTCCGGACAGATCAGCGCGCACGAGGCGCAGCCGGTACAGTCTTTCATGGCATCCGCCGGAACCTCGGCGACCTTGTAGCCCTGCCTGTTGAAGCGGGAGGACTGCACGATGATGCCCTTCGGGCACACCGTGGTGCACAGAAGGCACCCTTTGCAGCGTTCGTCCAGAAATACGACCCGTGACATGAAACCGTCCTTTGGGATGGAGGTTCGAAAGGCTGGTGAATGCGCTACGCACCCGGCGGTGGCCGGGTGCCCGCCGCTGCCGGTTCTGCCGCCGGAGCGGCATGCCGGTGGCGGCGGCCTGCGTTCGATTGCCCGCGTCGGCGTGCCGTAGGCGGGCGGACATCGTGCTGCCATCTGCGTTGCCGTGCGCGCTGTTTCCGACAGGTGCAGGGCAACGCGCGGCGGTCTCTACCTATAGGACAAGTTCCGGCGCTTTTCAAAGCATGGCGGCGCGCCCCACGTGCGGGACCGCGCCACTCTTTTCGCGAGCAGGCGGTGTTCGCAACCCCTCGTCAAAGCAGCAACATGGCGTCTCCGTAAGAGAAGAAGCGGTACCCGCGCGCCACCGCCTCTGCATAGGAGGACAGCACCCGCCTGCGCCCGGCAAAGGCGGAAACCAGCATCAGCAGCGACGATTCCGGCAGATGGAAATTGGTGATGATGTGGTCCGCCACCGTGAACCGGTAGCCCGGCTTGATGAAGATGTCCGTCCAGCCGGTGTAGGCGCGCACTTCGCCGCAGGCGCGCACCGTGCCTTCCAGGGTGCGGGTGGATGTGGTGCCCACGGTGACCACCGGCCTGCCTTCCGCCTTGGCCGCGCGGATGGCGGCGGCGGTGGCCTCGGCCACCTCGATGTATTCGCGGTGCATGGCATGCTGGCGGATGTCCGCGCAGCGCACCGGGCTGAAGGTGCCGTAGCCCACGTACAGGGTCACCTCGGCCCACTTCCGGTCCGTGGCGGCCAGGCGGGCGCGCAGGTCGTCGGTGAAGTGCAGCCCGGCGGTGGGCGCGGCCACGGAGCCGAGGCGGCTGTCGTCGGCGTACACGGTCTGGTAGCGATCGCGGTCTTCCTGCGCGTCTGTCGGGGATGCACCGGTTTCTCGCCGGATGTAGGGGGGCAGGGGCAGGTGCCCCTGTTGCAGGAACAACTGGCGCAGGTCCCCCCGCCAATGCAGCCGTACCGCGCTGCGCCCGAAGTCGCCGGGCTGGATAACCTCCACCCGCAGGTGCGGGCCGAAGTCCATGACGTCGCCCGGACGGATCTTCTTGGAGGCGCGCAGCAGCCCTTCGGCAGGTACGGAACGCCAGTCTTCGCCTGCATCGCGCAGGCCTTCAGCCCTGCGCGCGGCGGCGTCATACTTGCCACCGTCGCCCCCTGCCAGTTCTTCCAACAGGGGCAGGGGAGTCAGCAGCAGGAATTCCACCTTGCCGCCGGTGGGCCGCAGGCCCAGCAACCGGGCTGGCAGCACCTTGGAATTGTTGGCCACCAGCAGGCAGCCTTCCGGCAGGTGGTCGCACAGGTCCGCGAAGCGGGCGTGGGTCAGCGCCGCAGCCCCTCCCCTTTCCACGGCCCTGCGGTCCAGCACCAGCAGGCGCGATCCGCCTCGCTGCGGCGCGGGATGCTGGGCTATCTGGTCTTCCGGCAGATGGAAGCGGTACGATTCCAGCCGGTCGTCTTCGGGTATTGCGCCTGCCGCGCCATCTGCCACGCCGCCGGAAGCGGCAGCGGCTTCGCGCCGGGCGGATGCGCCCGTTGCCTGCCGGTCTGTCGCCTGCTGGTCAAGGGCGCGCATCTGTTCGTGTCCGGGGTTGCCCATCATGTCATCCATTCGCATATATTCCTCGCGGGGCCTGCCCGCGTGGTGCATGCCGTTTGCAGTCCGGCACGACATCCGCTAGTGTCGGCGCAGTTTTCGCGGTGGGCGCAGCCCCCCGCATGGCCCGTCCTCGGGCCATACCGGAACACCGGCCGGAGACTGCCGGTTGGTAGCGGATGCCGCCGAACGACCATGGCCGTCCGCATCATCAAGCACAGGAGAACCCCATGCGCAAGCTCGTCATAGCCGCCGCCCTTTCCGCCACCCTGCTCACCGTGCAGGGCTGCTCCTCCACGTCCATCAGCAACCCGTTCGAACCCGCCCCGCCCGCCAGCGTGAATGAGGTGTACTTCGGCGAGTTCCGCGACGTGCCCATTCCCAGCGACATGACCGAGCAGACCAAGTACACGGCGGTCTCGCAGAATTCCGACGGTTCCAAGACCGGCGCCCAGGTGTTCGAGGGTCGCATCGACAGGCAGTCGCTGGTCAACGCCATGATCCACAACATGGGCCGTCAGGGCTGGGTGCTGCGTTCGGTGTTCCGTGGCCAGCGCAGCGTGCTGCTGTTCGAAAAGGGCGACCGCAACGCCATCCTGGGCATTACCGACGGGCAGGCCTACTCCACGCTGGAAGTGTGGGTGACCCAGCGTCTGGCCGATGGCGCGGGCGTAACCTCCGGCGCGGGCATCGCATCCGAAGGCGCCTACCCCACCGGCAACTTCTCGGTGGCGCCCAACGCCCCGGTGCCTTCCGGCGGCGGCGTGAAGGAACAGGGGCTTTCGCAGTAGTCCGTAAGGCTGCCGCTGTCCAGTGGCCTACAGGGGGCGCAACAGCGCGGCCCCCGCGGCGGCCTCCGTTCCGGAGACACTACCCGGCAATTCCCCGGAGACAACCCGGACAGACCCCAGAGGGACCATGGACGCGCATCTCGCCTTTACCCGCTTTACCGGCCGCAGGCTCCACCTTGGGGTCTGCGGTTCCATTGCGGCCTACAAGGCTCCCGACTTCGTGCGCATGTGGCGCGACGCTGGCTTGGACGTGGGCGTCACGCTTACCGATGCCGCCCGGCGGTTCATCACGCCGCTGACCTTTGCGGCGCTGGGGGCATCGCCGGTGTTCACCACCATGTTCGCGGGCGGGCAGCCCGGTGACGGTGCGTCACCGCCCTCGCCCGATGACGACGTGTTCGGGCACCTCATGCCCGGCCAGTCTGCGCACGCCTTCGTCATAGCCCCCGCCAGCGCGTCCGCGATGGCCCGGCTTGCATGCGGGCTTGCGGACGACATGCTCTCGGCCCAGGCGCTGGCCTTTCCCGGTCAGTTGATCATCGCTCCTGCGATGAACCCGAAAATGTGGGCCAACCCCGCTACGCAGGATAATGTGGACACCCTGCGCCGCCGTGGCCACGTGGTGGTCGAGCCCGGCTGCGGGCGCACCGCGTGCATGGAGGAAGGGCAGGGCAGGCTGGCCGACCCGCGCGATGTCTATCTGCACGGTCTGCGCGCCGCTTCCGCGCAGGACATGCAGGGCAGGCGCGTTCTGGTCACCCTTGGCCCCACGCGCGAACAATGGGACGGCGTGCGCTACTGGACCAACCCCTCCAGCGGCACCATGGGCGCGGCGGTGGCCGTGGCCCTGTGGCTGCGCGGGGCAGAGGTGCACGCCGTGTGCGGCCCCGGGTCCCCGTGGTTGCCCATGGGCATCGCCCGGCATGACGTTACCGGCGCGCGCCAGATGTTCGACGCCGCCGACGCGCTGTGGAATGCCATGGATGCAGGCGTGTTCACCGCCGCCGTGGCGGACTTCAGCCCTGTTCCGCTGGGCGCGGAAAAATTCAAGAAGGCCGACGCGCGGGACGGCTTTAGCGTGGCCTTCACCCCCAACCCTGACATTCTGGTCACCCTGGGCACGCGCAAGCGTGACGGGCAGACCGTTGTGGGCTTTGCCGCCGAAACGTCCGGCCTTGCGGAAAGCATGGCCCGCAAGCTGGCCGCCAAGAACGCGGACATGATCGTGGGCAATCTGGTGGGCGGCGTGGATGCCGGTTTCGGCTCCGCAACCAATCGCGTCACCGTGCTGGCCAAGGGCGGAGAACCGGAGGAATGGCCGGTGCTGCCCAAGCCCGACGTGGCATGGAGGATCGTGGATTGGCTCGCCCGCCGCTAGGCCTGCTGGAAACCCTGCGCCCGTGGCATGGCGCTGGCCTGTTGCACGTGCTGCTGCCCGAAGGGCAGGGCGCTGCGGCTTGTGTTGCGCCCGTTGCGGACGCCGCCGGTGGTGTTGCGCACGCCGCCGGTGGTGGTGACGCTGCCGCCGATGCGCCGGACATGCGCGCGTTTCCTGCCGCCTGCGATGCGCCCCGATCCATGCAGGGCGACCCTTCCTTCGATCCGGACGCCTACGACATTCCTCCGGACCCCTCTGATCCCATGGATTCTCCGTACGCCCATGGCCACGTGTCCATGGGCATGGGGCGCGGTCCGGACTCTGGTGGTGCCGCCATGGGGAGTGGTGCCGGACCCGCTCAAGGTTACCGCCAGCCTCCTCCTCGCCCCGCGCAGACTCCCAGTCAGGCCAGTCAGGCCAGCCAGGCCAGACAGGCCGCGCAGCCCGCATCCGGCGCAGGCCTTGCGGAAACCTTGCCGCCAGTGGCGAGCGGCCCGGTCGCCAGTCATTTGCCGCCCGAGCAGTGGCCCGGCCCGTGGCGCACGCTGCTGGGCAAGACCCCGCAACCCGCCCCCGTGCTGTGGACCTACTGGGCGTTGGGGCTGGATCTTTCCGGCTGCGCCGACGCCGACCGACGCGATACCTTGCGCCGCATCCTGGGCGCGTTGCAGCAGCCCAGGGGCAGCAACGCGTTCTGGCCCGTGGCCATGCCGGACGCCATGCCTGAAGCGGGCGGTGAAACCGCGTCTTCCCCCGGGAACGATGCCGCCTCATCGGCCCCGGAACCCGTGTGCGATCCCGGCTTGTTCATGGCCGGGGTGGATCGCGTCGCGCCGCGCCTCGTTGTGGTCATGGGGTCCAAGGCCCTGCGCGCCTTCGCGCCGGATCTGCGTGCCCGTCCGTATCAGCAGATACCGTGGCGGGGCAGGCTGCTCATAGTCCTGCCGGACATGGACAACCTGATCGCCGCACCCGCCACGGTGGAGGCGGTCATCGCGTACCTGCGCACGGCGCTGAAGCCCGCCACGCTGTAGCTGCGCTTGGGCGCCGTGGTGGCCGCTGCCGCCTCGGCTGCCATTCGAATCACCGCAGCGCGCCCTTCGTCCTTTCCCTCACCATCCATTGCCCGTACGCCACCCTTCGCCGTGTGCGCGCCACGCGCGCGGCCCTGCTCCCGCCTTGCCCCACCCCGGCCTCTGGCCCTGTGGCCCCTCATTGCGGTTTGTTTCGTTGCTGTCGCGCCTGCCGCTCGGCAGGCGTTCCTGCCTGTCCCCGGGGCGCACTTTTCCCGCCCGTTCGCGCAAACCCGTGGCGCTTGCCCCTTCCCATGGTTATGATGGCTGTACAGGTCCGTACGCGCTCGCCACCGGGTTTCCGAGACAACGCAGCGCGCCGTGGCCCGCCGGAGGTTGCCATGTTCGACATAGCCCCCATTCTTGCCCCTGTCGCCGCCCTGGCCGTGCTGGTGCTGGTGGCGTCGCTGAAAGTGCTCAACGAATACGAGCGGGCCGTGCTCTTTCGTCTGGGGCGGCTCATCCGGCCCAAGGGCCCCGGCCTGATCATCGTCATCCCGGTCATCGACCGCATGGTGCGGGTTGGCATGCGCGTGCTGACCATGGACGTGCCCAACCAGGACGTGATCACCCGCGACAACGTGTCCATCCAGGTCAACGCCGTGGTCTACTTTCGCGTGGTGGACCCGGTGAAGGCCATCAACGAGGTGGAAGACTACCTGTACGCCACCTCGCAGCTGGCCCAGACCACCCTGCGCAGCGTGTGCGGCGGCGTGGAACTGGACGACCTGCTTGCCCACCGCGACAAGGTCAATCAGGACATCAAGGCCCTGCTGGATACCCAGACCGAAGAGTGGGGCATTGCCGTGCAGTCGGTGGAACTGAAGCACATCGACCTGCCGCAGGAAATGCAGCGCGCCATGGCCAAGCAGGCAGAGGCGGAACGCGAACGCCGGGCCAAGGTCATCAGCGCCGAGGGTGAATTCCAGGCGGCGGACAAGCTGGCCCAGGCAGCGTCCATCATCGCGTCGCACCCGGAGGCCCTGCAATTGCGCTACCTGCAAACCATTCGCGAGATGGCGTCCGAGAGCAAGTCCACGGTGCTGCCCATCCCGCTCGATCTGCTGCGCGGGCTGTTGCCCAAGGGATAGGGCGTCCGGTGCCGTGTCGGGCTGTGCGGCGGCTCCGGCAGCCTGCGCACGGGGCAAGGCAGGCCATGACTGGGCAGGGCCGACAGGTTATTGCAGCCATGTCAGTCATGGCGTCCATGGCGTTAAGCCCAGCCCCCTTCATCGCTGGTCTGTGCAGAACGTTTATGGACAGGGCGGGCGGTTCGGCACGCGGATGAAGCAGCGCGCCGTGCCGCCTTTCCCTTGTGCCCGTCTTCCGCTACTCTCCGCCCGTTGTCACCCAGCCGCCCGGGGTGCCCCTCGTGCAGGCGGCCACCCCGTACCGGGCAGGGCGCATCGCCCGCCCGGGCAACAGCCATCACAGGACGCCATCATGCATATTCTCGTCACCGGCGCTGCCGGATTCATCGGCTACCATCTTTCGCGCCGCTTTCTGGAGGCCGGGCACACCGTGGTTGGCCTGGACTGCCTGAACGACTACTATGACGTGCAGCTGAAAAAGGATCGCCTGAAGCAGCTGGATCCGTACCCCGGCTTTGCCTTTGTCCAACTGGACATGGCCGATGACGCGGGCATGGACGCCCTGTTCGAGGGGCAGCAGTTCACCCACGTGGTCAACCTGGCCGCCCAGGCCGGGGTGCGCTATTCGCTCAAGAATCCCCGTTCGTACGTCCAGTCCAACCTTGTGGGCTTCGGGAACATTCTAGAAGGCTGCCGCCACAACGGCGTGCAGCACCTCGTGTATGCATCGTCCAGTTCCGTCTACGGGCTGAACACGGCCATGCCCTTCAGCGTGCACCACAACGTGGACCACCCCATCAGCCTGTACGCCGCTTCCAAGAAGGCCAACGAGCTGATGGGCCACACCTACAGCCACCTGTACCGGTTGCCCACCACGGGCTTGCGCTTCTTTACCGTGTACGGGCCGTGGGGCAGGCCGGACATGGCGCTGTATCTGTTCACCCGGGCCATTCTGGAAGGCAAACCCATCAACGTCTTCAATGAAGGGCGCATGCGCCGCGACTTCACCTACATCGACGACATCGTGGAGGGGGTGGTGCGCGTGACCGAGCGAACCCCGCAACCCAACCCGGAATGGCGGGGCGATGCCCCTGACCCGTCCACCAGCCCTGCCCCGTACCGCATCTACAACATCGGCAACAACAATGCCGTCGAGCTTGGGCGGTTCATAGAGATTCTGGAAGACTGCCTCGGCCGCAAGGCCGTGCGCAACCTGATGCCCATGCAGCCCGGCGACGTGGAGGCCACCTATGCCGATGTTGACGACCTGATCCGCGATACCGGCTTCAAGCCGCACACCCCGCTGGAGCAGGGCATAGAGGCGTTCGTGCGCTGGTTTCGCGACTATTACAGGATGTAGGCTTTCCGTGCGCTTTGCGGACCGGTTTCCCACGGCTTGAGGGGTGGCGTCCTTGTTTTTCCATTAATCAAGCCGCATTGCCAAACATGCGTCACGGGCGCCTTCCGCAAGGAGGGCGCCCGTTGTTTCATGTGAAACTTCACGTGTGCCCGGAATGGCTATCTGTCGATTCCGGGTGATGCTTGTGGCCATTCGATTCCGCAATGCCGTTCAGCCGTCGGGCTTGTCGTCTTGCCGTACGGGGTCTCCCGTGGAGCGGGGCGGCCTTGCCGGGCTGTGCGCCGCGTTGCGAGTTTCCTTGAACGGCCATGACGCCATAAGCTCGGGCCGGTTTTTTGCCTTCATTCTTTGCGCACGCGCAACGTGCCGCTTGGCTTGGTGCTGCTGCGTGCCCGGGGTTGCAGCACCCTGAAAAGAAATACCATGTTCTCGGTTCGGCGCTTGCGAGTGCCTGTCTTTCGTCTTCTGCCTTAACGTTTTGCGTGTTGACAGGGTGTCGTGCCTCAACTAGCTATAACCCTGTGCTTGGCGAGCCCGCGGCGCTTTCAGTCGCCGTTTTACCCCCTCCGGCGCGCGCACGTTTCATGTGAAACATGAATTTTGCCTCTTACCCCAACAGGATAGGCAGCCGTGGCACGAATCATCGCAGTCGCCAACCAGAAGGGCGGCGTGGGCAAGACCACCTCTTCGCTCAACCTTGCCGCTTCTCTCGCCATCATGGAAAAAAAGGTGTTGCTGGTCGACTGCGACCCGCAGGCCAACTCCACCAGCGGTCTCGGCATCGACCAGGAGGAGGTGCGCCACAACCTCTACTCGGTGTTCTTTCAGCCCGACGAGGTGGTAGAGGCCATCTACCCCACCCAGACGCCGTACCTGTCCATTCTGCCTTCCACCACCGACCTGGTGGCGCTGGAACTGGAGCTGGTGGACAAGATGGCGCGGGAATATTACCTGGCCGACCTGCTGAAGCCGCTGGACAGCCGGTTCGACTACATCATCCTCGACTGCCCGCCGTCGCTGGGGCTGATCACCCTGAACGCCCTGTGCGCCGCGCGCGAACTGCTGATACCCCTCCAGTGCGAGTTCTTTGCGCTGGAAGGCATCGTCAAGCTGTTGCAGACGTACGAGCAGGTGAAGAAGCGGCTGAACCCCGGCCTGTCGCTGCTGGGGGTGGTGCTGACCATGTACGACGTGCGCAACAAGCTGTCGCGCCAGGTGAAGAACGAGGTTCGCAAGTGCTTCCCCGACCACCTGTTCGAAACGGTTATTCCGCGTAATGTGCGCTTGTCCGAGGCGCCGAGCCACGGCAAGTCCATCATCCACTACGATATCAAGTCCAAGGGTGCGGAATCGTATCTGGCGCTGGCCAAGGAAGTGGTGCTGCGCAGGCCGCAGCGGCGAGAAGGGCAGGGCGGGTAGCTTTGAAAGGCGGTTCGCCGCGCTGGTGCGCGGCGAACCGTGTCTATTTGGGGCTGGCTGGCGTGAATTCGAAGCAGATGTGGTCCTTGAAGTGTTTCTTGCGCACCGAGGATCCGCATTTCACGCAGTCGAAGACCAGCATACCGCTCAGCGTTGCATTGCGCAGCCGGAACGGATGGAACGGGTCATGCTCCCAGTCTTCGGTGGCGGCGCCGCAGCAATCGCAGTGCACGTCCGCGCAGAAAGGATACTTGAAGTCCCAGTAGTCCTTGAACGTCTGCCAGTCGTCCATGGGCTCCGGCCTGGCGGTGGGGTACATCTTTTCCAGGGCCTGCTCCAGCAGCGGCGCAACCTTGTTCTGCACGGCGGCCCATACCTGCGGGCTCAGCAATACGCCGTAGAGTTCGCCATGGCGGTCGTGCAGGTGCACCACATGCGCTTCACGTTCGGTCATCCGGTTGTCACTCCGTAAGGGTGTCTGTTCGTCAGTCCACAGATTTAGGTAAAGATTCAGGTCAATACGGCCCAAAGTCAAGGAGAACACGATGGCAGGACCTTCGCGCGGACTAGGCAGGGGACTCGATGCCCTGTTCAAGGGCTATCAGGAACAGCCCAAGCCCTCGGACATCCGCACGCTGCCACTGCGCGCGCTGCGCCCCAACCCCGGGCAGCCCCGCAAGATGTTCACGGAAGCGGCGCTGGAAGAACTGGCCGCCTCCATCCGCAGCCAGGGCGTATTGCAGCCCCTGCTGGTGCGCCCCATTCCGGGTACTGAAGGGCAGGCCGAAGGCGCGCCTCAGGCCTATGAAATAGTGGCGGGCGAGCGCCGCTGGCGGGCCAGCCAAATGGCCGGGCTGCGCGAAGTGCCCGTGCTCATCCGAGAACTGACCGATCAGGAAACACTGGCCGTCGCGCTTATCGAAAACTTGCAGCGCGAAGACCTGAACCCCATGGAAGAGGCGCTGGCCATGCAGGAACTGCGCGAGCAGTTCGGCCTGAGCCAGGAAGATCTGGCCCAGAAGCTTGGCAAAAGCCGACCAGCCGTGGCCAACACCCTGCGCCTGCTGCATCTGCCGGAAGCCGCCCGTGAAGACCTGCGCGAGGCGCGGTTGTCCGCCGGGCATGCCCGCGCCCTGCTGACCGTGACGGATCCGGAGCCGCAAGACACGTTGCGCCGGCGCATCCTGTCGGACAGGCTTTCGGTGCGCGAGGCGGAAGCGGCAGCCGCGCACTGGCGAGACCGGGGCGCCCTGCCAGAGCCGCTGGCCGTTCCGCCCAAGAGGGAAGAACCCCGCCCCGTGCGCCCGCCGCACCGGATTGCGCCGTCCATGCGCAGCCTGCAAGGTCGCCTGCACGAGGCGCTCAGCCTGCGCGTATCGGTGAGCGGCACGGAAGAGAAGGGCAAGATCACCCTCAACTTCGAATCGTCCGAACAGCTTGCGCAACTTCTGTCGCGCCTTGGTCTGGAACAGCGGTAGAGGCAAGCCCGGCTTGAATCCCGCGCACAGCATTCGTAGTACACTTTGCAGGATGTATTGATGGTCAACTACAGCATCGATGGCGCCGCTCTCAGCGCGCAGGTGGCCCGGCTGGCGGGCGCCCGCGTGTGCGTGGTGGGCGACGTGATGATCGACGAATATCTGGTGGGCGACGCGCAGCGCATTTCGCCCGAAGCCCCCGTGCCCGTCATCAGCGTGTCCGAGGACCGCCACCTGGTGGGTGGCGCGGGCAACGTGGCCAAGAACATCCGCACCTTGGGCGGTGTTCCGCGGCTGGTCAGCGTGTGCGGCAACGGGGCGCGTTCCGCGCTGCTTCGCCGCGTGCTGCGGGACGAGGGCGTTGACGCCGAGTTCGTGGAAATTCCGGGCCGTCCCACCACCCTCAAGACGCGCGTCATTGCCCGGCAGCAGCAGATGCTGCGGATCGACCGCGAGGAAACCAGCCCCATTGGCGGCCAGCACCTGGCCGATCTACTGCGGCTGGTGGATGCGGCCAGCGCCGACTGCAGCGTGGTCATCGTGTCCGACTACGGCAAGGGCGTGGTGACCAGGGAATTCATGGACGGGCTGGAAACGCTGTGGGCGCAGCGCGGCACGCGCCCCGCCGTGCTGGTGGACCCCAAGACGCCCAATTTCCACCTGTACCGCAACGTGTTCATGCCAACCCCCAACGCCAAGGAAACAAGCGAAGGCGCGCACCTGCCAACGGGCACGCGCGAGGAAATCCTGGCTGCCGGGCGGGCGATTTTCGACACGCTGCATTGTCGGCACCTGCTGACCACCCTTGGCCCCAAGGGCATGGCCCTGTTCGAGGCGGCAGACAAGGTGTGGCACATCCCCACCACCGCGCGCAGCGTTTTCGACGTGACCGGCGCCGGGGATACGGTCATCGCCACCGTGGCGCTGGCCCTTGCTGCCGGAGTGGACCTGCTGGAAAGCTGCGTGCTGGCCAATTATGCCGCAGGCATCGTGGTTGGGCAGGTTGGGGCGGCATCCGTGCTGCCGGATGAACTGCGCGAGGCCATCGCCACCCTGCCGGTGCCGCACGTGGACCGCTGGGTCTGAACACCGCGCCGAATCCGTTTTTTTGCAGGGCTCCCGAAAGGGAGCCCTGCTTGTTTTGGTGACGATGTGCGATTTCACGTGAAACATGAAGTGTAAACGCAGGTCGAAACGTAATACGTTTTGGCCGTGTCGCCGCAGGTGCTTGCAACGGGGCCGCCGCGCCCGACCGCAGGGAGGGCGCGAGCCACACCGGGGGAAACACAGGGCATTGCCGAACGCGGGGCGGGGGAGTATGCGCATGAAAAAACCATGCAGGGTCGTGCCCCCCCGAAGCGTGTTTCTTTGTCTTTCCCCGTGGCGCGCGGAGCGCGCCCCGCATGCCTTGTCCCTCATGCCGGAGGTTTTCATGGACGCCCTGACGCTCATTGCCGAGCGGCGCATAACAGAGGCCCAGGAAGAGGGCGCATTCGACAACCTGCCGGGTGCAGGGCGCCCGCTGGTGCTTGAGGACGACACCATGGTTCCCGAAGACCTGCGCATGGCCTACAAGGTGCTGCGCAACGCGGGCTATCTACCGCCCCAACTTGAGACGGCGCGCGAGATCCAGACGGTGATGGACCTTCTGGAAAATTGTTCGGACGAGCGCGAAAAGTACCGCCAGATGCAGAAACTGAACCTGCTGCTGCGCAAGGTGGGCGCCAGCCGGAACCGGCCACTGAACTTCGAGGAGTACGAAGCGTATTACAGAAGCATGGTCAACCGGATGCGTGTGGCTGGGCAGTCTGCGGACGGTGGCAGCGGCAAGACGTAACCGACAGTTCGGGCAACGCCGCCGCCGTCTGACAGCGCAGGCAAAGGGGCGCCCGGAGCATACAGCTCCGGGCGCCCCTTTTGCGTGTGGCTGGGGGCCGCGGCTACCCCTTGCGCAATACCACGCCGTAAAAGAATTCACGGGCCGGGGTATCGGCGGGGGTGGTGTGCTGCACCTCGACCGCGAGGGCAGCGGCGCTGGCGGAACCGGCTGTGGACAACAGGCGTTCCACCTGCGCCTCGTTCTCTGCAGGGTTCAGGGTGCAGGTGATGTATGCCAGCCGACCGCCCGTGGGCAGCACGGACAGGGCGGCATCAAGTATCCTGCCTTGCAACACGGCAAGCGCATTGAGGTCGGCAGGGGCGCGGCGCAGCTTGATGTCCGGGCGGCGCGAAAGGGTGCCCAGGCCTGAGCACGGCGCATCGATGAGGATGGTGCGGAAGGCGCCCGGACTGGCCGTTACGTCATTTGCGCGTGGCGTGCCGGGGATTATTGGCCCACCCGGATCGGTTGTGGCGCTGGCGCCGCCCGCCGCGCACGGGGGCTGCGTTGCGGAAGCCCGGACAATGGCGGGTATCGCAAGCCCAAGCCGCTCCGCGTCCACGCGCAGGCCGCGCAGGCGGC
>NZ_VRYY01000253.1 GCF_015731765.1 Nitratidesulfovibrio oxamicus | reverse complement strand
CGCCGGATGTGCGCCCCTGGCCGCGTTTCCGGCGGGAGTCGTCGGCGGGCGGCTGCGCGCCCCGTTTGCCGGTGTGCCCACTGCGTGTGTTGTGTGTCTTGCGTCCCATGCGCCATCCATAGGGCAGGCAAGGCGGGCAGGCAAGGCGGGCGGGCAAGGCGGGCGGGCAAGGCCGCGTCAGTGCGGAGCGACGCCCAGAAACCCGTAGCAGGCGGCCAGCAGCAGGCACAGCGGGGTGTACAGCCGGGCGTCCCAACGGGCGAAGGTGGTGGAACGGATGCGCCGGAACAGGCCGCAGTACCGAAAATCGCCAATGGCCCGCACCACGAAGATGAACGCCGCGCCAAGGCACAGCGTGGGGGCCATATGGGGCGGCGGCAGGGGCAGCCAGCCCAGGGTCAGCCCCGGAAGCAATGCCAGCAGGGCAAAGGTAACGGTGACGATGCCAGTCAGCCCGCGGGATGGCGCAAACAGGGCGCGGCCCTCTGCAGACTCAGGCGTGCGGGGAATGACCCTGTCGAGCCACAGGGTGGAGCCCAGCACCCATGCCCCGTGCAGCAGGGTGATGGCGGCAAGGCTTGCGGTGGCGACAAGCGCGGCGACGGAAGTGAGCAGGGTGAGCATGGTCATGGGCCGTGCATAGCACGGACAGGGCGGCGCGTCATGCCGTTGGCGCAACGGCGGAGTGACGGCTGGACGTTGCGTGCGAACGAATGCGGCATGGCGCGTCCCGTGCCGGATGCACATGAAAGGCCCCGGACATGTCAGTGACACGTCCGGGGCCTTTGTCTGCAACTGCGGTGTATTCCTGCGGGCTAGTCACCCATCTGGAAATCAACCTTGATCTTGAACAGCTTCGTCGCGGGCAGGTTCAGGATGGGGATGCCCGTCTTTTCGGTGATTTCGGCAAGGGTGGCGCACACGCTGTCCCACGAGGGGCCGATGCAGGTGAACCAGATGTTGTATTCGTGGTTGCGCAGGTAGTTGTGGGTAACGCCCACATGGCGGTTCACCTCGGCCACGAACCCGTCCATGGCCGCGTCGGGCACCTTGGCCGCGCACAGCGTGGAGCGAAAGCCCAGCTTGGCGGACTGAAAGTTGGCCCCCATGCGGCGGATGAGCCTGCGTTCCTTCATGGCGCGCACGCGGGCCAGCGCCTCGGCCTCGGTGACGCCGCACCTTTCGCCGATGACGGCGTAGGGGCGCGATTCCAGCGGAAAGTCCGACTGGATCACGTCCAGGATGCGCTTGTCGATCTGGTCCAGCGTGTCAGTGACAGTGTCAGTGTCAGGGGCAGCGGTGGGGGCAGTGCAGCTTTCGGCGTGGGATGCGGTCATGATGCCTCCGTCAGCGGCACGCGCCGGTGCGCCTGGGGGTGTACGAGCACAGCGGTTCCTCGGCCAGGTGGTCGCCGCTCATGTTGTAGGCCCGCGCGCGGCAGCCGCCGCACACCTTGTGGTATTCGCAGGGGCCGCACTTGCCGGTGTAGGCTTCCTGATCGCGGAACTGCTTGAAGTGGTGCGTGTTGCGCCAGATTTCGGGGAAGGGCGTGTCGCGCACGTTGCCGCAGTCCAGTTCCAGGTAGCCGCACGGCTGCACCTGGCCCACATGGCTGATGAAACAGAACCCGATGCCGCCAAGGCAGCCGCGCGTCATGGCGTCCATGCCGAAGGTGTCGGGCGTGACGGCCAGGCCTTCTTCCTTGGCCCGCTGGCGCATGATGCGGTAGTAGTGCGGCGCGCAGGTGGCCTTCAGGTGCATGGAGGTGGTCTTGCGGAAGTCGTAGAACCAGTTCAGCACTTCCTCGTATTCCGTGGCGGAGATGACCTGGTCGCCAAGGCCCGCCGCGCGCCCGGTGGGCACCAGCAGGAAGATGTGCCACGCCGCCGCGCCGATGCGCTCGCACAGCTTGAAGATGTCCTTGAAGCTGCCGAGGTTGTCGCGGGTGACGGTGGTGTTGATCTGGAACTCGATGCCCGCCTGCTTCAGGTATTCGATGCCCCGCAGGGATGCGTCGAACGCGCCGGGCACGCCCCGGAAGGCGTCGTGGCTGGCGGCGTCCGGCCCGTCGATGGAGATGGAGCAGCGCTGCACGCCCGCTTCCTTCATCTTGCGGGCCGTTTCCGGCGTGATCAGGGTGCCGTTGGGCGACATGACGCAGCGTAGGCCAAGGCCGGTGGCGTATGCGATGAGCTCGTACACGTCGGCGCGCATCATGGGGTCGCCCCCGGTGAAGATGATGATGGGGTTGCCCACCTGCGGAAAGGTGTCGATGAGGGCCTTGGCCTCTTCGGTGGAAAACTCGCCGGGGTAGGGTTCTTCGTGCGCTTCGGCCCGGCAGTGCTTGCAGGCCAGGTTGCACGAGCGGGTCACTTCCCACGCGATGAGCTTGCAGGTGGGGGTGCCGTCGGGCAGGGTGCGCGGCATCTGCGGCGCGCCCACTCCGGTGGGGTGCCCGCCACCGCGGTGGCCTGCGGGTTGACCGCCCATGCCTGCGGGATGTCCGCCCGTGCTGGCCGGATGTCCGCCCTCTGGGCTGGCCTTGCGTTCGTCGCCGGGGTGTTGCGGATGGCTCATGCTATTTCACCAGTCCTTTGCGCAGCAGGTCTTCGGTAAAGTAGGTGATGATCAGCCCGGCCCCGGCGCGCTTGATGCCCAGCAGCGATTCCATGACCACGGCGTCCTCGTTGATCCAGCCGTTCAGACCGGCGGCGCGGATCATGGAGTATTCGCCGCTCACCTGATAGGCGGCCACGGGCACGTCGAAGCGGTCGCGCACGTCGCGGATGATGTCCAGGTACGGCCCGGCGGGCTTGACGATAAGCATGTCCGCGCCCTCGGCGATGTCCGCCGCCGCCTCGCGCATGGCTTCCACCCGGTTGGCGGGGTCCATCTGGTAGGTCTTGCGGTCGCCGAACTGGGGGGTGGATTCCGCCGCCTCGCGGAACGGGCCGTAGAAGCTTGATGCGTACTTGACCGCGTAGGACATGACGGGGATGTGGCTGAACCCGTTCTGGTCCAGCGCCCGGCGGATGGCCTGCACCCGACCGTCCATCATGTCGGAGGGGGCCACCATGTCCGCGCCTGCCTCGACATGGCTGATGGCGGTCTTGGCCAGCAGCGACAGGGTGGGGTCGTTGTGCACCTCGCCGGACGTATCGCCCTGGCGCACCAGGCCGCAGTGGCCGTGGTCGGTGTATTCGCACAGGCACACGTCGGTGCACACCACAAGGTTCGGCCAGCGCTTCTTCAGCAGGCGCACGGCCTGCTGGACGATGCCGTCCTTGTTGTAGGCCTCGCTGCCGCGATAGTCCTTTTCCCTGGGGATGCCGAACAGGATGCAGCTGCGCAGGCCCGTGGCCACGGCGGCTTCCACCTGCTTTTCCAGTTCCTGCAACGAAAGCTGGTACTGGCCGGGCATGGCCCCGATTTCCTTGCGGAAGGCGGGGTCGTCGGTTTCCACCACGAAATAGGCCATCATCAGGTCCGCCGCGTGCAGCGCGGTTTCGCGCACGATTTCACGCAGGGCGGCGGTGCGGCGCAGTCTGCGCCCCCGGAAGAAGTCCCCGAATTCGGACATGCCGTCTCCTGGAGTAGGCAGGGTTGAAACGCTGCGCCCGCTGCTCACGGTGCGCCGGGCTTGCGGCCCGTTGCAGGCAGGCACGGTCAGCCGGGGCCAGTCACGGCCAGTTTGGGCTGGCAGGTGGCAGCCGCTTGGCGGCGGTGCGTGCGGCCCGCCGAGGTGGCG
>NZ_VRYY01000252.1 GCF_015731765.1 Nitratidesulfovibrio oxamicus | reverse complement strand
GCACCGTGCTGCGCGCCGCCACCCTGGCCGAGGCGCTGGCCATGCACGCCGCGCGCCGCCCCCATGTGGTGATCATCGACGCGGGCCTGCCCGACCCCGCCCAAACATATCCCGCCCAAACATATCCGGCCCAGACATATCCCGCCCAGACATATCCGGCCCGGCCCGATGCGGCGCATACCCCCCCGCGTCTTGCCGCGCCCCCGCCGCCGCCCTACGACCCCGCACCGCCCCCGTCCGCACCCGCTTCGGCGTCCGCTTCCGCACATGACGCGCATACGGACGGTCACCGTCCCGCGCTCGACCTTGTGCGAGCCATCCGCGCCGTGCGCGGCGACGAGGACGTGTTCCTCATCGTGCTCACCGAGCCGGACGACCACGGCCTGCGAGCCGATGCGCTGGCCATGGGCGCAAACGACGCCCTGCGCCTGCCGCTGGAGCCGCTGGAACTGGACGCCCGCGTGTCCGTGGGCGCCCGGCAGGCCCGCATGGCCCGCCGCCTGCGCGCCTATTCCGACAGGCTGACCCGAGAAATGGCCCGCGTGGCCGAATTGCAGATGCGCCTGCTGCCTTCGTCCTCGCCGTATCTGCCCGGCCTGCACGTGGAAAGCCTGTACCGCCCTTCCGGCGATGCCAGCGGCGACTATTTCGACTACTTCCTGCTGCCCCCGCGCGTCCCCGCCGATGCCGCGCCATCCGCGCCACCGGCACAGGCTGCTTCGCCCGCCCTGCCGGGCCAGCCAGATCCGCCGACACACCCCCTCGTGCCTGTGCGACCTGCCCGATCTGACGCCGACGACCCGGTGCTGCGGGTGGTCATTGCCGACGTGTCCGGCCACGGAGCCCGCGCCGCCTTTCTCATGAGCATCGTGCGCACCCTGGTGCGCGCCCAGAACGACGGCGCAGCCGCCCGCCACGCCGACGGCATGCCCCCCCTGCCGCTGACGGAGACCGTACGGCGCATCAACCGGCACCTGGTGGACATCATCGGCGGCGAGCCGGACTTCGTCACCCTGTTCGCGGGCGACATCGACTTTGCCGCGGGCACGCTGGAATACGTCAACGCCGGGCATTGCCCCGCCCTGCTGCGCGACGGCGGCGGGCAGGTCACCCGCCTGCCGTCCAACGCCCCGCTGCTGGGATTCTTCAACGCCGATTTCGCGGCGGAAGTGCGCGCCTTTCCGTCCGGCTGCCAGTTACTGCTGTTCACCGACGGCCTGCACGACTGGGCGGTCCCCGGCGGCGCGCACCTTGGCCCGGAACGATTTCTGGAACTGACCGAACCATGCCTGCGCGCGGGCAGCGAGGTGCTGACCGCCATGGAATCGGCCCTGCGCCATGCGGCGGGCGGCATGCCGCCCTTCCGTGACGACGTGACCGCCCTGTGGATACGCCGCGACGCCCCCTTAGCGGGCCAACCGGTCAGGCCGAACGAACAGGCCAGGCCGGACGAACCCGTCGGGGCCGATTGAACGGATGCGCACCATGCACAGCTACGAATTTTCCACCACCGCCCAGCGCGAAACCTATCGCCCCTTCGTGCGCGGCATTGCCGCGACCATGGCCGCCTACCTGTCCGCGCCCACACTGGTGCATCCCCTGGAACTGGTCACGGCGGAGGCATGCGCCAACGTGGTGCGCCACGCCTACCCGGAAGGACAGCCCGGCCCGGTGCGGGTGCGCCTGACGGTGACCCCGCGCGTGGGCATGGAACTGGCCGTCACCGACTGGGGGCGCGGCTGCCCAGTCTGCCCGCTGCCCCCGCCCGGCGTGTCTGGCGCTGCCCGCACATCCGACATGCCGGGGGTACCCCCCGAAGCCACGTCCGGACGGGGCTTGCGCATCATCGCCTGCCTGTGCGATGCCGTGACGGGTGATGCCGGTCCGGACGGCAACACCCTGCACCTGCAATTGGCCATCCCGGAGGAACAATGGCGCACCTCGAACTTGACGATCACGGAAACATCCTTGTCGCGGCGCTGACCGGCGAACTGACCCTGGCCAACGCCACGGAGGTCCGCAACGAACTGGAACGGCTGTTCGCCCGCAAGGGCGTGTCCGACGTGGTGCTGGACCTTGGCGCCGTGTCGTTCATGGACAGCTCCGGGCTGGGCACGCTGGTGGCCGCCAGCACCAAGGCCCGGTCCATGGGCCGCCGCCTGCTGCTGTACCGGCCCACCGCCGAAGCGGTGCACACCATGGAAACCGCGCAACTCACCGGGTTCTTCCCCATCCTTGATGACGAGGAAGATCTGCTGGCCCTGCTGCCGGATTAATCCCGCAAGCACGGAGCATGTGCAGATCGGTCACGGCAGAACACGGTCTTCCCCCGCCCGCAGTCCGGGTACGCGGCGCGCCACGCGGCGCCGCAGGCACAGCCCACGGAGAGCGCCACATGCCATATTACCTGCGCCACCATTTCGAGCCCGACTTCGACTACATGCACCTGAAGCCAAAGGCGGACGATGCCGGCAACATCGACCGCTACAATCTCGGCTACGTCCAGAACGTGGTGAAGGGACAGGTGCTGGCGGAACTGGTGCCGCTGGAGGAAGCAGGCGAAGGCCCGCTGGACCCGCGCCACGTGTACGACACACCGCCCGCCGAACTGCCCTGCGGCCCCAACTGCGAACTGGATCCCGATTCGCCCAACCGGGTGGTGGCCGACGCCAACGGGTACGTCTTCTACCACGACGGGCTGATCACGGTGAAGAAGATGCTCAACGTGCGCCGCGACGTGGACTTTCACACCGGCAACATCTTTTTCGTGGGCGACATGGCCATCCATGCCGACGTGAAGCCCGGCTTCGAAATCCAGGCCGACAATATTCTGGTCAAGGGCGTGGTGGAAGGTGCGGTGGTGCGTGCACGCGGGGCCATTGCCTGCGAAAGCGGCATCAAGGGCGGCAAGAGCTGCCTGCTGGATGCGGGCGACACCCTGCGGGTGCCCTTTGCCGAAAATGCGGAACTGCGCTCGCACGGCAACATGTACATCGAACGCTTTGCCCTGCACTGCCGTATCTACGCCGGGGCGAACCTGGTCGTGAAGGACCGCGTGCAGGGGGGCACCGTGCACGGCGCGGGCGTGGTGTACATCGAAAACCAGTTGGGCGGGGCCCAGGGCACCCCCACCAAGGTCAACCTGGGGTACGACCCGTTCAAGTTCCGCAAGATCACCCGGCTGGAGGAAAACATCCGCGATCTGCGCCAGCGCATCATCCATTACGAGGCCGTGGCCGCCGATACACCGGCGGGCAAGGAAGAGCCGGTGCGCCGCCTGGAGGCCGCGCTGAAGAAGATGGACCGCCTGCTGCGCCAGCGCGCCGCGCTGTGGCAAGACCTGAAGCGCGGCGGCCCCATAGCCGAACGCTGCCGTCTGGTGGTGCCGGGGCGCATCATGCCCGGCGTGGAGATTTCCATCGAGGAATCATGGATGGAAGTGCGCGAGGAATTGCGCGACGTGCGCATCATTTTGCGTGACGGCGAACTGGCGGTGGAATCGCCCGCCCTGCCCCCCGGGCACGGCGCCGCCCACCGCTGACGGACCGCAGGAACCGCACTGGCGCGCCGTATCCCCTCCAACCGCAACCGGGCGCTGCCCCGAGCAAAGGCATTTCACGGACCATGCCGCCAGTTGACGATACCCCGCGCCATACAGCCCCCCGCCCCGGGCTGGCGGCCCGCGTGCTGCCCTCGCCCCGCCCGCAGGGCACGGGTGCCGGCGATACGTCCGTCACCGACATCGAAGTGACC
>NZ_VRYY01000251.1 GCF_015731765.1 Nitratidesulfovibrio oxamicus | reverse complement strand
GACCGGCGCGTCCCCGTCCGGCGGTCTGCGCCGATGCCGCGACCACGGCGCCCTCGTCCGCGCCGCCCAAAGCAAGCAGAGCGGCCTCGCGGTTGGTGGATTCGGTGGATTCGCGCAGGACAAAGGCGCCCTGCCCGAAACAGCGGGTACGCAGCCCGCGGCGGACCCCGTCAACGGTCAGCACGTCGGCCTCGGCCAGCATCCGGTATCCCCGGCGGGTCATGGCCTCGATCTGGTGCCCTTCGCCGCGCAACGTCCGCACGTGCTTGGCCACGGCGGCCCGACTCACGCCAAGCAACCGTGAAAGTTCCTCTCCCGACCGCCAGTTGCCGCCCGCTTCGCGCAACATGGCGAACACACGTCCTTTCGTGGGCGTTCTGTCTGTGTCCACGGCGATTGTAAACCATCAGGCAATTGCTTGGTTGACAAAAAGGAACACGCCCGCTACTCGCCCTGAACTGCCATTCAACAGGAGCGATACCGGAACATGAACCCCCTGCTGGAACGTTTGCGCGCGCGCCTTTTGGACACCATTCCCCCCGGAACGGAAACTCCGTACGCATCGCCGGGCCACCCCCGCACGGCGGCAGCCCCCTGGTCCGGCATCACCGGAGAAGAGGCGCTCGCCGTGGCGCGGCTGCCCGTGTCCCACATCCTGGACATTCTGGCCGTGGCGCAGGCCGTACGTTCGGCCCGCAAGGGGCCGCTGGCGGCCACCTGCGGCATCGTCAACGCAAAATCGGGCCGGTGCGGCGAGGATTGCGCCTTTTGCGCCCAGTCGTCGCACCACGACACGGGTGCCCCGGTGCATGCGCTGCTCGGCCCCGACGCGTTGCTGCGCCATGCGGAGGAACTGGCCCGCGCGGGGGTGCGCCGCTTCGGCATCGTGACCAGCGGCAACGCCCTTTCGGAACGGGAGTTCGACGCGGTCTGCCATGCGGCGCGCCTGCTGCGCGACCGTGTGGACATCGGCCTGTGCGCCTCCCTGGGGCAGCTCGCCACCGGGTCCGCCGAGAGCGAAAACCGGGGAGAACGAGCGCGCCGCCTGAAGGACGCAGGCATTTCCAGCTACCACCACAACCTTGAAACGGCCAGAAGTTTTTTCCCGCAGGTATGTACCACGCATCCTTACGACGACGACATGGCCACCGTGCGCGAGGCCGCGCGGGCGGGGCTGCGCACCTGCTGCGGCGGCATCCTGGGCCTTGGCGAAACATGGGAACACCGCGTGGAACTGGCCCTGACCCTGCGTGAGCTGGACGTGGACTCCATCCCGTTGAACTTCCTGCATCCCGTTCCGGGCACACGGCTTGGCCACCGCAGCCCGCTGCCGCCCATGGAGGCCCTGCGGGCCATTGCCGTGTTCCGGCTGCTGCACCCCCGGCGGGACATCCTGGTGTGCGGCGGGCGCGAGGCGACCCTGGGCCAGTGGCAGTCGTGGGTGTTCGCCGCCGGGGCCAACGGCCTGATGGTGGGCAACTACCTGACCACGGCGGGCCGAGCCCTTGCCGACGACATGGACATGCTCGCCACGTTGGGCGTGGGCGACGTTTCCCGCACTGGCGAGGAGGCACGGGCATGAACCGACGGACCACGGATACCGGCATGCCCGGAGCGGCCAGCACTGCCCCCGCCGCAACGGACGCCACCCTGCGCCTGCGCGCGCTGGACAAGGCCCATGTGTGGCACCCCTTCACCCAGATGCGCGACTGGCTGGCGGCGGACCCGCTGGTCATCGCCGCCGCCGAAGGCAACCGGCTTATCGATTCCGACGGCGTGTCCTACCTGGACGGCATATCCTCGCTGTGGACCAACGTGCACGGGCATCGCCACCCCCGGCTGGACGCGGCCATCCGGGCGCAACTGGACAAGGTGGCCCACACCACCCTGCTGGGCCTTGGCAGCCAGCCGTCCATAGAATTGGCGGCGCGCCTTGCCGCCATCGCCCCTCGGGGGCTGACGCGGGTGTTCTATTCCGACAGCGGGTCCACGGCGGTGGAGGTGGCGCTGAAGATCGCCTTCCAGTTCCACCGCCAGGCCCCGGCGCATTTGGGCGGGGATGCGCGGCGCACCCGCTTTCTCAGCCTGCGCAACGCCTACCATGGCGACACCGTGGGGGCCGTGGCCCTGGGCGGCATGGCCCTGTTCCATTCCATCTACGCGCCGCTGCTGTTCGACACGGTGAAGGCGGAAAGCCCGTACTGCTACCGCTGCCCCTTCGGGCGGCAGGCCGGGGCGTGCGAGCGGGAATGCATCACCCACATGGAAACGCTGTTCGCCCGGCACGGCCACGAACTGTGCGCCGCCGTGGTGGAGCCACTGGTGCAGGGCGCGGCGGGCATGCTGTTGCAGCCGCCCGGCTGGCTGCGCCGGGTGCGCGAACTGTGCGACGAGCACGGGGTGCTCCTGGTGGCGGACGAGGTGGCCGTTGGCTTCGGCAAGACGGGCACCCTGTTTGCCTGCGAGCAGGAAGGAGTGACGCCCGACTTCCTGTGCCTGGCCAAGGGCATTTCCGGCGGCTACCTGCCGCTGGCCGCCACCCTGACAACGGAACGGGTGCACGACGGCTTTCTGGCCCGCCACGAGGAATTGCGCACCTTCTTCCACGGTCACACCTACACCGGCAACCCGCTGGCCTGCGCGGCGGCCATCGCCTCGCTGGAGGTGTTCGAAGAGGAACGGACGATGAAGCGGCTGCAACCGAAGATCGCCCGGCTGGCCGCGCGACTGGATACGCTGCGCGACCTGCCCCACGTGGGGGACATCCGCCAGCGCGGGGTCATGACCGGCATCGAGATGGTGCAGAACCGCGCTACGAAGGAAGGCTACGACCTGACCCTGCGCATGGGCCACCGGGTAACCCTGGAGGCGCGACGGCGCGGGGTGATCATCCGCCCGCTGGGCGACGTGATGGTGCTCATGCCGCCCTTGTCCATCACCGACGACGAAATAGACCTGCTGGTGGACGCCACGGGCGAGGCCATCCGCGCGGTGACCGAGCGCGGGGCGACAGGCGGATTGGACATGCCGAACGGATTTGACGGGCTGCCACCCGCGCCGAGGGTGGCATGACCGCCACGGGCGGCACGCACGCCACCGTGCGGTGCGGGGTGTTCCGGTTCGACCCGGCCCACCCGCTGTTCGCGGATCATTTCCCCGGCTTCCCCGTGGTGCCGGGGTCGTGCATCGTGCAGGCCTTTGCGGACGAAGCGTCACGCTGGGCCCACGAGCGCACCTGGGGGAACGGTGGGACGCCGGATGCGATGGAGACCGGGCGGCGGGCGGACATGCGGGCAGGACGGCCTGCGGGGGTGGCGGCACCGCCACAGGCCGGGTTCGCCGGTGCCACTCCGCATTCCGCCGGGAATGGACCGGATGGCCGCATGCCCGAAGGGGCATGCGCATCCCCCGTCATGCGGCCCATATGCCCCATACGCCCGACAGGCAAGGCACGCAGGTTCCGCTTCCGGCGCTTCGTGACGCCGGGTGACTATGCCTTCCGCATGGAATGCACGGATGACGGCCTGCGCTGTTCGCTGCACGCGCTGCCTCACGGGCACGCCGGTGCGGCGGGGCATGGGGTGAACGGGCTGGAGGCATCAGACGGGCCGGACGCCACCGCAGGCCCCGCCCTTCACCCGCTGGTCACCGGGGTGCTGGCGTGGTGACCGCCGCCGGGTCGCCCTTCCCCCTGCGCGGCCCCGTGCTCATTGCCGGGGGCTCGTGCGAACTGGGGCTGGCCCTGGGACCGGTACTGGCCG
>NZ_VRYY01000250.1 GCF_015731765.1 Nitratidesulfovibrio oxamicus | reverse complement strand
GCCACGCCGCCGCGCACGGGGCGCACCGGGTGCGCCTGAGCGACACGGTGGGGCTGTACACCCCGCTGGAGGTGGCGGACATGGTGCGCGCACTGCGCGCGGAGCTGGAAGCCGCCCGTCAGGACGGCATAGCCCCGCGTGCCCGCCGGGTATCCATCGGCACCCATTTCCACAACGACTGCGGCATGGCCACGGCCAACGCACTTACCGCGCTGGAGTGCGGGGCGGACTGCGCCGACGTTTCGGTGCTGGGGCTTGGCGAGCGGGCAGGGGTGGCCCGGCTGGAGGAACTGGCCGCCGCCCTGATGGTGCGCGGCAGGGCCGGGTTCGACCTTGCCCCCCTGCGCGGCCTATGCGCTCACGTGGCCCAGGCCGCCTCGCTGTCCGTGCCGCGTCACTGGCCCGTGGCCGGACGCGACATCTTTGCCGTGGAAAGCGGACTGCATGCCCATGGCGTGCGGCGCGACCCCAGCCTGTTCGAACCCTTTCCGCCGGAGCTGGTGGGCGGCAGCCGCCGCATGGGCGTGGGACGCAAGAGCGGCGTCGCCGCCGTTGCCGCCGCGCTGGCCGAACTGTCCATCCTGCCACCGCCGGACGAACTGCCCGCCATCGTCGAGGCGGTGCGCGAGCTTTCCGCCACCCTGCGCCGCCCGCTGACCACGGCGGAACTCGTCGATTTGGCGCAACGCCCCGGCAGCGTCGGCGGAAAGCTTCATGCCCCGCAATCCGGCCTTGCCGTCGCCGCCCTGGCATCGGCACGCGGCTCAACCACAGACAACAACCGGCAACCGCGCCGCGCCGATCAAGTCCGGCGCGGTCCGACACCCACAAGGGAGGCATGACACCATGCGCCTGCTCTTCACCATCGTGGCCGTAGCCATGGCCTCCGCCATGCTTACGGCGCTTGTCCTCGGCCCGCTGCCTGCCTGACCGCGACCGAACACGGCAACGCCGCGTCCATCAGGAGCGCGGCTCTGTCGCGGCGGCCCCGCGAACAACGGGCTCTGATACGGGGGCCGCCGTCCCTCCTCCGCATGGATCGGGACGGACGGCCCCTATTCATGTTCCGCCGGGGCGAAGCCCGGCATCCTGCCGGCCTCCGGGCGCGTCTGGCCGCTCCCCCCCGCCAGACAAAAAAGAGCGGCCCTCCCCTTTCGGAAAGGACCGCCCACGCCAGGCAATGCTTGCCCCCCGCGTGCGGGGCCATGTGTCTGACCGCCCCGGCTACATGCCGAGGTAGGCCTTTTTCACGTCTTCGTTCACCAGCAGGTTGGCTGCCGTATCTTCCAGGGTGATGCGCCCGGTTTCCATGACGTAGGCGCGGTGGGCGATCTTCAGTGCCTGGTTGGCGTTCTGCTCCACCAGGAACACCGTGGTGCCGTCGGCATTGATCTTGCGGATGATGTCGAAGATCTGCTGGATGATGATGGGCGCAAGACCCAGCGAGGGTTCGTCCAGCAGCAGCAGGCGCGGCCTGCCCATGATGGCGCGCGAGATGGCCAGCATCTGCTGCTCGCCGCCGGAAAGGGTGCCCCCGGCCTGCTTGCGGCGCTGGGCCAGAATGGGGAACAGGCCGAAAATGTAGTCCAGGTCGCGGGCGATGCCGTCCTTGTCGTTGCGCAAGAACGCGCCAAGGTCCAGGTTTTCCTGCACCGTCAGGTCGGGGAAGATCAACCGGCCTTCCGGCACCTGGCTGATGCCCAGACGCACGATCTCGTTGGGCTTCATGGTGTGGATGGGCTTGCCCTCGAAGAGCACCTCGCCGGTGCGCGGGGGCACCGCGCCGCACACGGTCATCAGCGTGGTGGTCTTGCCCGCGCCGTTGGCGCCGATGAGGGTGACGATCTCGCCCTGGCCGATGGTCAGGTTGATGTCGCGCAGGGCCTGGATGTTGCCGTAGAAGGCATTGACGTTACGCAGCTCAAGCATGGGATTCCTCGCCCAGATAGGCCTTGATGACCCTGGGATTCTTGCTCACTTCCTCGGGGGTGCCCTCGGCGATCTTCGAACCGTACTCCATGACGTAGATGCGGTCCGACAGCGACATGACCATGCTCATGTCGTGCTCGATGAGCAGCACGGAAAGTTCGTGGCGCTCGCGGATCTCGATGACGAGTTCCTTGAGTTCGTGGGTTTCCTGCGGGTTCATGCCCGCGGCGGGTTCGTCGAGGCAGAGCAGGAAGGGTTCCGTGGCCAGGGCGCGGGCAATCTCCAGCCTGCGCTGGGCGCCGTACGGCAGGTTGCGCGCCTCGTCCCTGTAGTGCTGGTGCAGGTTCACGCTTTTCAGCAGCGCGTAGCTTTCCTCGACTATGCGCTGTTCCTCGGCGCGGGTCCTGGGGTCGCGCAGCAGCGCGCCCAGAATGCCCGCACGGGTGCGGCAATGGCGCCCGATCATCACGTTTTCCAGCACGCTCATGGTGGGGAACAGCCGGATGTTCTGGAAGGTGCGCGACATGCCCAGCGCGGTGACCTGGCTGGCCTTCAGGCCGTTGACGGTGACGGTGCGCCCGTCGCGCGGGGTCACGTGGACGGTGCCTTCGGTGGGCACGTAGATGCCGGTGATGCAGTTGAAGAACGTGGTCTTGCCCGCACCGTTGGGGCCGATGAGCGCCACGATCTCGCCCTGGCGCACTTGCAGGTCAACTTCGTTCAGGGCGCGCAGGCCCCCGAAGTTCATGGAAATGGAACGGACGTCGAGTACGACGGCAGCCGCATTGGCGGTGGTTGCGGACATCAGGCGTTGCCTCCGGCGGCGGGGCGCGCCGCGTCAGCACCGGCGTCTCGGGCGCCGGGCACGTTGTACTTGGTGCGCCCCGGCGAAACGAGGCCCTGCGGGCGGAAGACCATCATCAGCACCATGGTCGCGCCGAAGATGAGCATGCGATACTCGGAGAACGCGCGCAGGTATTCGGGCAGCAGGATGAGCACCAGCGCGCCCACCGACACCCCGATGACCGAGCCCATGCCCCCCAGCACCACCATGGCGAGCACCATGGCCGATTCGAGGAAGGTGAAGCTGGCGGGGTTGATGAAGGTGGTCTTGGCCGCGAAGATGACCCCCGCGAAGCCCGCCCAGCACGCGCCCAGCGCGAACGCGGTGAGCTTGGTGGTGGTGATGTCGATGCCCATGGCCTGGCAGGCGATTTCATCCTCGCGCAGGGCCTGCCACGCGCGGCCGATGCGCGAATTCTTCAGGCGCGTCACCGCAAGGATGGTGACGATGACCGCCGCCAGGATGAGATAGTAGATGTAGGTGGTGGCGTCGCTGACCGAAAGCTGCATGCCGAACAGGCCGGGCCGGTCGATGTTGGCGATGCCGCTGGGTCCCTGCGAAAAACTGCTCCAGTTTTCCAGCACCAGGCGGATGATTTCGCCAAAGCCCAGGGTGACGATGGCCAGGTAGTCGCCGCGCAGGCGCAGCACCGGAAAGCCCAGCAGGATGCCGAACAGCGCGGCCATGGCCCCGCCGATGGGCAGCACCGACCAGAAGCCGAGGTCGAAGTTGCTGTTCAGGATGGCGTAGGAGTAGGCGCCCACGGCGTAAAAGGCCACGTAGCCCAGCACCAGCTGGCCCGAAAGGCCCACCACGATGTTCAGGCCAAGGCCGAGCATCACGTAGAGCAGCGCGGAAATCATGATGTTGGTCTGGTAGGTGGAAACCACCCACGGCAGCACCAGGAACGCGGCCAGCAGCACGGCCAGGGCGGGCACGGCGGCCTTGGGGTCGCTGCGCAGGCGCTCGAACCACGCCCCGCGCGCGGACATGGCGCC
>NZ_VRYY01000249.1 GCF_015731765.1 Nitratidesulfovibrio oxamicus | reverse complement strand
CTGCCGCGCGAGTGCGATGCGGTGCTGGTGCACGACGCGGCCCGCCCCTTTGCCACGGCGGCATTATCCAACGCCGTGCTCGACGCGCTGGCGGCGGGCGCGCCGGGGGTGGTGCCGGGCGTGACGGTGACGGACACCATCAAGCAGACGGACAATGGCGTGGTCACACACACACCGGACAGGTCCGGGCTGGTGGCGGTGCAGACCCCGCAGGGCTTTGCGCTGTCCGCCCTGCGCGATGCCCATGAACGCGCCCGCGCCGGGGGCTGGACCGTCACCGACGATGCCGCCCTGCTGGAGCGTTGCGGCCTTGACGTGCGCGTGGTGCCCGGCGAGGTCGCCAACGCCAAGATCACCACGCCGGAGGACCTGGCCATGCTGGATGATGCCGAAACCGCCCGCGCCCCGTGGGATGCCCGCAACGGGCAGGCGCGCCTGATCCCCTGCACCGGCTGGGGCTACGATGTGCACCGTTACGTGCTGAAGGAAGGGGCCGGGAGTCCTGGCCAGCCCGGTCGCCCCATGAAGCTGGGCGGCGTGCCCATTCCCGGCGGGCCGGAGGTGGTGGCCCATTCCGACGGCGATGTGCTGCTGCACGCCCTTGCCGATGCCCTGCTGGGGTGCATCGGCGGCGGAGACATCGGCCAGCACTTCCCGGATACCGACGCCGCGCTGGACAACGCCAATTCCGCCGTGCTGCTGGACGAGGTGCTGGGCCTGACCCGCGCCGCCGGGCTGGAAATCACCAACGTGGACCTGACCGTCATCGCCCAGGTGCCCCGGCTGGCCCCGTGGCGCGAGCAGATCCGCCGTAATGTCTGCCGATTGCTGGCCCTGGACGAGACCATGGTGAACGTGAAGGCCACAACGGAAGAAAAGCTGGGCTTCACTGGCGAAAAGAAGGGGCTGAAGGCTGTCGCCGCCGTGACCGGCCTGCGCCCCGTGCGGACAGGCCGCCCCGGCGATTCCGGCGCAGCCGGGGGCGCGGTCGACACAGTCGGCGCCTGAGCTGGCACGGTACGGGCTGAAATCCCGCGCCGCCGGATACGCATTCTCCCGGCGGGCACCATTTACCCGGTAGACTCGCATTCGCCCGGCGGGCACGCATTGGACACGGGATGCCCTTTTCCCCGTGCCATGGGACTTGCGCGGGCGGGGGCCGCATAGTACAAATCCGAAGGTTTGCCTTCCATCCCCTTGAACACACGAACAATACGGGCCAGCGCCAGCGCCCGTGCGCCGCATGTGCCTTGCCGGGCCGGGCGGAACGCGCGGAATGACGTGGCGGCCACGGTCCGCCACCACGTATGACCGAAACCACACCCCTCGCCGATTTCCCCTGGCTGGCCAGCTACGATGCGGGCGTACCCGCCAACATCAGCTACGAAACCTTCCCGCTGTTCACCCTGCTTGACAGGGCCGCGGAACGCACACCCCGCCGCACGGCCATCGCCTTCCGCAACTACCGCATCAGCTACGCCAGGCTGCGCCAACTGGCAGAGGTCATGGCAGCCAACCTGCGCGCCCAGGGCGTGCGGCGCGGGGACAAGGTGTCGATCATGCTGCCCAACCTGCCGCAGACTGTCATTGCCTTCTGGGCGGTGCTGAAGGCGGGCGGCGTGGTGGTGATGACCAACCCGCTGTACATGGAAAAGGAACTGGTCCACCAGATCCACGATTCCGGCGCGCGGTTCATGATCGCCCTCGACCTGGTGTGGCCCAAGATAGAGCCGCTGCGCGACAAACTGGGCATCGACAAGTATTTCCTCACCCGCATCGGCGACGGGTTGTCCTTCCCGCTCAACTTCCTGTACGCCTTCAAGGCCAAGCGCGAGGGCACCTGGCGCGAGTTGCCCTTTGACGGCAGGCACGTGCTGCCGTGGAAAACCCTGCTCAAGGGCAAGGCACGCCACTCCACCACCACGTGCAACCCCACCGAAGACCTGGCCGTGCTGCAATACACCGGCGGCACCACGGGCATTTCCAAGGGGGTCATGCTGACGCACCACAACATGTCGGTGAACGTGCAGCAGATCACCACCATCCTTGGCGATGCCCGCGAAATGGACCACTGTTTCCTGGGGCTGATGCCCTACTTCCATGTCTACGGGCTGACCACCTGCCTCACCCTGCCCACGGCCCTTGCGGCCACCATCGTGCCCTTCCCGCGCTATGTCCCGCGCGACGTGCTGGTGGGCATCCAGAAACACAAGCCCACCATCTTCCCCGGCGCGCCCTCCATCTACATCTCGCTGATGCAGCAGAAGGAAGTGGGCGACTACGACCTGACCTCCATCCGCTACTGCATTTCGGGCTCGGCCCCCATGCCTGTGGAACATATCAAACGGTTCCGTGAACTTACCGGGGCGCAGGTCATAGAGGGATTCGGCCTGACGGAGGCCTCGCCGGTCACCCACCTGAACCCCATCCACGGGGTCAGCAAGCCCGGCTCCATCGGCATCCCCTTTCCGGACACCGAGGCGCGCATCGTGGACATGGAGGTGGGCCTGGTGCCGCTGCCCGCAGGCAAGGTGGGCGAACTGATCATCCGCGGCCCGCAGGTCATGAAGGGCTACTGGAACCGTCCAGACGAAACCGCCAACACCCTGCGCAACGGCTGGCTGTACACCGGCGACATCGCCACCATGGACGAGGACGGCTACTTCACCATCGTTGACCGCAAGAAGGACATGTTCCTGGTGGGCGGCTACAACGTGTACCCGCGCGAGATCGACGAGGTGCTGCACGAACACCCCAGGATCAAGGAAGCGGTGACCGTGGGCGTGCCCCACCCCACGCGCGGCGAGATGATCAAGGCCTTCGTGGTGGTCAAGACCGGCGAAAAGCTGAGCAAGGCCGAAGTGGTGGCCCACTGCCGCGAAAAGCTGGCCAACTACAAGGTGCCCAAGCAGGTGGAATTCCGCGATGATCTGCCCAAGACCGTGGTGGGCAAGGTGCTGCGCCGCATCCTGCGCACCGAGGAAGAAGAGAAGCTGAAGGCGGAACTGGCCGCGTCTCCTGCAACAGCCGCCGCGTCCGACGACGACGGAGCGCAGTAGGGCGACAGGCCTGCCTGCCCCTGGCTTTCCCTGGCTGACAAGCGGGGGACGGCGTTCCGCACCCGTCTCCGTCACGGAATAGAGGAACGACATGCGACTGCTGTTGCAACGGGCACGCCGGGGATCGGTGGCGGTAAACGGTGAAATCGTGGCCGCCATCGGGCCGGGGCTGGTGGTGCTGGCGGGCTTTGGCCCGCGCGATACCGCCGCGCTGCCCGGCGAGCCACGCTGGGCGGGCATGATCGACAAGATGCTGGACCTGCGCGTGTTTCCCGACGACGCGGGAAAGATGAACGTGGGCCTGCGCGGATGGCCGGTGCCCGACAGCATGCAGGACGTGGAGGACAGCTGCATTGTTTCCTGCGCCCCGCTGGGCCAACTGCTGCTGGTGCCCCAGTTCACCCTGCACGCCGACTGCCGCAAGGGCCGCCGCCCCTCGTTTTCCTCCGCCGCGCCGCCCGCCGTGGCCGAGCGCCTGTTCGACCAACTGTCCACCGATATTGACGCACGCCTGCCGGGGCGGGTACGCTGTGGCATCTTCGCGGCCGACATGGATGTCTCCCTCGTCAACTGGGGGCCGGTGACCATCTGGCTGAGCGACGACGACCTCTTTCCGGAGCGGCGACCACCCCATGGCGGCGGATGACATCACCCTTCTCATCGCCGCGCCCTCGCCGCTGACGCGCGAGGCGCTGCGCCGCCTGCCCGGCACGGGCCGCACCGTGCTGC
>NZ_VRYY01000248.1 GCF_015731765.1 Nitratidesulfovibrio oxamicus | reverse complement strand
CGCCCGCCGCGCACGCCGCAACGGGGCTTCCGCAGTCCGGCCCCGGCCAGTGGGAACCGGGCAGGCGGGTCATCGCGCCGTCCCTCGCGCCGTTGCCCGGCCACCAATGGCAGGAAGAGCCGCTCATGTCGCACGACGGCATGCATGTGGCCGCCGTGGTCCGGCAGGAGGACGACAGCTTCACCATGCGCGTGGACGGCGGCGTCTGGGACGCGGGCTTCGACAAGGTCTGGTCGCCGCGCTTCCTGCCCGACGGGCGGCTGGCCGCCATCGTCCAGCAGGACGGGGAATGGACCGTGGTCGTGGACGGCGAACCGTGGCCTGAAACCTACGGGTTCATCTGGTCGCTGGTGCACGGCCCCGCCGGAAAGCTGATCGCCGCCGTGCAGCAGGACATGCGCTACGGCATGATCGTTGACGGCGAGCCCTGGGAAACGCTGTACGAGAACGCCAACAACTTCTCCATCAGCCCCGACGGTCGCCGCACCGCCGCCGTGGTGCAGACCGTGCCGCTGGGCCAGGCCGACATCGAAACCTTCGTGCGGGGCGTGTACAGCGTGGCCGTGGATGGAGAGGCATGGGGCCACAATTTCATGAACGTGTGGACCCCGGTGTTCGACAACCGCAACGACAGGGTGGCCGCGCAGGTGCGCCTTTCCCATTCCGAGTACACCGTGGTCGTCAACGGAACGCCGTGGCCCGCCACCTTCCCCTGCGTGTGGGAACCGTGCTTCGACCCGGCCACCGGCGCTGTGGCCGCCCCGGTCCGCAAGGATGGGCGCTGGGGCATGGCCCTGGACGGCACCCTGCTGTGGGAGGCGCGCTTCTTCCAGTGCTGGTCGCCCGCATGGAGTCCCGACGGGCGGCACCTGTGGGCCATCGTGGCCCCCGGGTACGGCAATTTCACCGTGGCCCGCGACGCAGCGCCCTGGCCGTTCACCGCCCCGGTGATCACAGACCTTGTCCTGTCGCCCGACGGCAAACGCGCCGCGGCCCTTGCCAGCAACGACAACACCGCCTGGCAGGTGGTGGTGGACGGCGTGGCCTGGCCCGGCAAGTGGGACATGGCATGGCGGCCCGTGTTCAGCCCCTGCGGGCGGCACGTGGCGGTGCGGGTGCGCCAGGGGGGCCGTGAAACGGTGCTGCTGGATGGCCGCCCGTGGCGCGATGCCTTCACCACGGCGTGGGACCCGGTGTTCGGTCCCTCCGATTCCGGAACCGGCACGACCGTGCTGCTGCGGGGCATCCGCGACGGCGCGTGCGAACGGTGGGTGGCCACTCCCGACGACTTCAGGGCCTGATGGGCCAGCGGAGGCAATAGCAATGCAGCAACTGTACAATTTCGCCGTGGGCCCCCTGACCTGGATCGCCTGGGCCGTGTTTCTGGGCGGGTCGGCCTGGCGCCTGGCCTCCATGTGGGCGCTGGCACGCAAGAAGGACATGAACGCCGTGGCATACATGGATGTGCGCTTTGCCGCACGCTCCATGGCGCACTGGGCAACCCCGTTCGCCACCCTGGGATGGCGGGCCAACCCCGCCGTCACCGTGGCCACTTTCGCCTTTCACACCGCGCTGGGCCTGCTGCTGCTTTTTGCGCCAGGACACGCGGTGCTGTGGGATTACGCCTTCGGCATCGATGTCTGGTCGTTACCCGAAGGCATCGCCGACACCCTGACCGTGCTGGTCATCCTGCTGTGCGGGTTCTTTGCATGGCGACGCCTGCAACTTCCCGTAGTCCGCTTCGTCACCCGGCCCATGGACTGGCTGGTGCTGGCGCTGGTGGCCGTGCCGTGCATCACCGCGTTCCTGGCCAAGCAGCAGATCGGTGACAACCTGCTGCTGTCCACCCTGCACGTGCTGTCGGGCGAGGCCACGCTGATGGCCCTGCCCTTCACCCGGCTGTCGCACGCCATCTTCTCGCCCTTCACGCGGGCCTACATGGGCTCGGAGTTCGGCGGGGTGCGCCACTGCCCCGACTGGTAGGCGGGCCACAGGCAGGAAAGGGCAGGCAGAAGGGACCGGACGGATTCATCGGAAGGGCGCATGGCGCCATCCCACGGGAGACAACCACATGAGCGCAACGGAATTCTCGGGCATCGCGGAACGCCGCATAGAAGACGCCAACCTCGTGCGGGGCGTGGCCGCCCTGACGCGCGAACGCATCGAACGCGTGGTCAAGGCGGTGACCAGGGGCGAGGCCGGGGCGCGCCTGGCCGTCTACCATGAAACCTGCATGCGCTGCGGCATGTGCGCCGACGCCTGCCACTACTGCATCTCGCACGACGGCGACCCCACATACTCGCCCGTGGGCAAGATGGAACAGACCATGTGGAAGCTGCTGCGCACCGGCGGCAAGGTGGACCCGGACGACATCTACGGCATGGCCCAGATCGCCTACACGGAATGCAACCTGTGCCGCCGCTGCGTGCACTACTGTCCCGTGGGCATCGATACCGGCTACGTCATGAGCCTGGTGCGGCGCATCTGCCACCGCCTGGGCGTGGTGCCGCTGTACATCCAGGATACCGCGCACAGCCATTCCGGCACCATGAACCAGATGTGGGTCAAGGACGACGAATGGATGGACAGCCTGGTGTGGCAGGAAGACGAGGCGCGCAGCGAAATTCCCGCGCTGCGCATCCCCTTCGACAAGGAAGGGGCGGATTTCCTGTATTCGGTCATCGCGCCGGAACCCAAGTTCCGCACCCAGCTCATCTACCAGGCGGCGGTGATCTTCGACCAGGCCGGGGTGGACTGGACCATGCCCTCGTCCCCCGGCTGGGACAACAGCGACATGTGCATGTTCACCGGCGACTACGAAATGATGGGGCGGCTGAAACGCTGCCACTTCGAGATGGCCCAGAAGCTGAAGGTCAAGCGCATCGTCATGGGTGAATGCGGGCACGCCTTCCGCTCGGTGTACGACGTGGGCAACCGCTGGCTGGGCTGGAAGTACCACCCCGTGCCCATCGTGCATTCCGTGGAATTCTTCTGGGAACTGCTGACCGAGGGCAAGATCAGGCTGGCCAAGAAATTCGATGAACCGGTGACCATCCACGACCCGTGCAACATCATCCGGGGGCGCGGCCTGATGGACAAGCTGCGCGAGGTCACCCACGCCCTGTGCTCCAACGTGGTGGAAATGTCCCCCACGCGAGAACACAACCTGTGCTGCTGCGCGGGCGGCGGGGTGATCAACTGCGGCCCGCCCTTCAAGGGCGTGCGCCTGGCGGGCAACAAGGCCAAGGCCGACCAGCTTGCCGCCACGGGCGTGCACACGGTGGTGGCCCCCTGCCACAACTGCCACGGCGGGCTCGAGGACATCATCCACCACTACAAACTCGGCATGCACACCAAGTTCCTGGGCGACCTGATCTACGACTGCATGGAAAAGCCCGGCGCCGCGTAGGCACGGCAAGGAGCACCCGCATGAAGGCACCACGTTCCCTGCCCCGGGCACCCCGGCTTGCGACGCAACCGGCGATCGTGACGGCCATCCTTGCCGCAGCGATGCTGTTCCTGCTGTTGCCGCCCGTGGCCATGGCCCCGGCGCAGGAAGACATGAAGACCCTGGCGCCCGAGGTACTGGCCCCGCAATCGCGCCCCGCCGCCCGCTTCGTGCACGACACGCACAACGAAAAGGCCAAAATCGACGAATGCGGCACCTGCCACCACGGCACCACCGAGGACGGACGGCGCGACCCTGCGGCCCCAACGTCCGAGGGCACCCCTTGCGCCGACTGCCACGCCGTCCACGGCGGGGGGGGAGGCGGGGTCGGCAAGGCCGGCTCGGGCACGCC
>NZ_VRYY01000247.1 GCF_015731765.1 Nitratidesulfovibrio oxamicus | reverse complement strand
CCACGCACCGCCCGGATGCCGTCTTTGCCCCTTCGCGCACCCGCAGAAACAGCGCGGGGCCCCGCACATTGGTGGTGGTGCCGCTGGCCGTGGCCGTCATGGTGGGGTTGCCGGTGGCGGTGCCGCTGGCCACGGCGGCGCGGCAGACCATGCCGCCGATGTCGTTGCCCGTGCTGCTGTCCGGCTCGCCCACCTCGGACACAGTGCCAAACGTCACCCCGGCCTGGCTGATTGCCTGGCCGGAAAACTGCGCGGGGGTGGATACGTCGGTGGGGATGCACAGGGCGGCCACCACCAGGTCGCCCGCCGTCACGCCCGGGTTGCTGGCAAAGGCAACGCTGACGCTGCCCGCCGTGGCATCACTGCCGGTGGTACCGGCCACGGAATCCCACGCGCCGTTGTCCGTTGTCAGCCGCAGCATGATGGCCCACGCCACCCCGTTGCCGGAAAGGGCCACCGTGAGCGAGCCTGACAACCCACCGGCGGGCACGGTGCGTTCATAGGCCCACAGGTTGGTGTTGCCCGTGTCTGCCGCCAAAGACGTGCCGTATCCCCCGGCGCCCGTCAGGCTGGCCACAAGGGACCAGCCCGACGGCGTGGTGACGCCACCGCCGTTGGCCGTGGAGGGCTTTTGCCCCACCAGCAGCAGCAGCTTGTCACCCTCTGCGCATCCGGCGGGGTACGCGGGGGCCACGCTGCCGCCGCCGGATGCGGAATAGGCGATGGCGCCGGGCGTCTGCCAGTTGATGGTCATGCGTGCGGCCTACGCGTCCGGCGTTTGCAGGGGCAAAGTCACCTCTTTTGGCGTGTAGAACCCCTGGTTGTTGTACGGCTCCGTGGTGGGCAGGCCCTCATCGTCCAGGAACGGGCCGCCCCACGCCCAGGTGCTGCCGTTCCACAGGCTCCAGTGACTGACAACCGCGCCCGCTGGCACGTCGAAGGTAGGCAGGCTGGCGACGGAGCGCACGCCGTCTGCCGCCGCCCCCAGGGTAACGGCCTTGCGCGCGTATGCCGGGCTGCCCCCGGACAGCTCGTTGGCCCCGGTATCGCCGGGGTCCGCGCTGTGCAAGGACAGGTGCGTGGCGACAACGGCGGAAAGCATGGCATTGCGAACGGCGACGGATGCGCCCATGGTGTCCTCCTGCTAAGGCATCGTTGTGAAAAACGACGTCCATGAATACTCCGGGTGGCTTGCGTTGACGGCGAAGAAACTCGCCCACCGGCCCGCCTCCGACCAATGACACCCGTCAGGCCGCATCTGCGCCGTAATCCAGGCATCGTCGTTAGCGCCAAGCGTCACGCCCGTTGCTTCTGCCGCCATCTGCTGCCCGGTGACGACGGCTATACGCTTCGCTTCTACGGCGATGCTTTGCCAGCATCCCAACCCCAGCAAAATTTTCCCGGCGTATCCCGCTGCCCGCATGCCGTCGATGAAAGCAACGGTGTGAGCCGCGAACCTTGCGGACGTCATTTCAACGGAAAGGTGCTGGCTTTCCGAGGCCATACGGTCCCCATGACCGATTGCATGCACCCATTCCGTGGGCGTCAGGCCCATGGACTCCAGCATCCGCAGGGCAAGCACCGCGCGATTAAAAAGCCCTGTTCCCGGCGCCCAATGCGCGGCGGGCGTGCCGCCAATGTTCAGGCCGCACACCAGAACACGGTCGTTTTTACCCTGGGCACACAGGTACTTGCCCCAATAATCCAGCACGCTGAGGCGCTGCGGAAACTGGTCGTACGACTGGTGCGGCCCTTGATTCATGTTCGAAATCGGCCCACCGTCACACGGGCGAATCAGCCCGTCAAAAATGTTGAGTTCGTAGCACGGATGGGACGGATCGAAAGGCACGGGCGAGCAGTCCGCCCAGTTTCCGAGCATGGATTGCCCGGTTGACATGATGATGCGGGTGCGCGGCTGCTGGAATAGTGACGGGTCAACCGCAGTGCGACCGCGTGGATCGTTGACTTCGACTCCCGGCGTCGGGGTGGCAAGTTCGACTGTCATTGCTGTTACTTTCCCGGTATTTCCGGCCAGTTGACGGTGACGGGAAAACCTACCTGCGCGGTAAGGTCACGCAGGGCCTGCCTGTAGGCCACCCACTCCGCGCGGCTCGCCGCGTCAAGCGGGTAGTCCTGCATCATCAGGTAATCGCAAGCAGAAAGCATGGAATCACGCCTGGCGCGCACATCTCGAGCGGCCTGCTCATCGGTCTTGGCAGGAGCCACCTCGCTCCACCCTTCCGGCAGCGGCCCCAGCTCCGTTACGGTGTGCGGTGTGCCGTCTGGCAGCCAGCCAGCCTCGCCCCGGTGGTCCTCTACGTACTCCCAGCCATCCGCCTGCATGGTGAGCACGCGGGCAAACCCCACGCGGACGTCCGGCAGCAGCACGGCATCAGCCGCCACAGCATCGGCGGGCAGGGCAACCCAGGGGTGAGGGGGCTGCCAATCTTCGGCACGCAAGTATTCGCGGGTGTCGCGCTCATAGACAAGGATATGCATATGCCCTCCTAGACCAGCACGATGTACATGGTGGATACGTTGCGCACCCGCACATCCCCGGTGGTGATAGACGTGCTTGCCGTTGCAGCACTGCTGTTTGCGGTGCTTTGGCTCACCGACGCCGTGTTTTCCATGCCTGAAATGGATTGGATGATACCTGCCCCCGGTGTACCGCCGACATACAGGGTGCCGTTGCTCATGCTGGTAGACCCCTGCGAGCTTCCCAGCACACGTCCGGTATCCACGCCGCGCCCGTGGTCCCACCCGCGCGAGTATTCGCCGCGCCTGTCCTGCAGCTTGATGTAACCCCCGGCGGCATCGCGCGTGCCGCCCACGGTGCAGCGGTACCACGCGGGGACGGTACCGTTTGTCCCCGCCCCCGCCCACTTGCGCAGCAGGCGGGGATACGTGGTCAGAGAGACGATGGCCCCGTCAAGCTCCAGTCCCAACGGCAGACCGTCGGTAAGCGTGGGGATGACAGCGGCCTCCCACTCGATGATCCCCCCCGCCAGCATGTCGCGGGTGCTGGCCACGGGATCGACGATGACGGCGGCAACAGCCGCCGCGATCAGCGCGTTGATGGCGTCCCGCAACTGCCCGTTGTCTTCCTTGTCCAGGGCAATCCCGGCTTCGGCGATGACGGTGGTCACCTCTTCCTGCACCGCATTGGCCCAGTCCGCCGTGACCATGGTGGGGGGGATGCCCAGCGTGGGGCTGCCCTCGGAAAACCGGTTGTCTTCGGTGGCGCCGGGGCCGTCGATTCTGTGCATGGTTCCTCCTGGGCTACTCCGCCCCGTAGGTGAAGGTGACAATGGTGTGCGCGGGCTTCTCCTTGCGGATGCCGCATTCAAGCTGCTCGTTGCCCCAGGTGCGCAGGGTTTCACCCACGGCGCTGTGCCCCACGCAAAAGGTCCAGATGGGCTCCGCAGGGGCCTGCACGGTGAACGTGTGCGGCCAATCGCCGTTGTACAGGCTGTCACCCACGGCAGACATGCCAACTCGAAAGGGCCTGTACTCGCGGATGGTGCAAGGCGCGTTGGCCAGCAGGGTTGCCAGCTCCGCGAAATAGGCGGGCGTCTGGGCCCCGCGTGCGGTCAGCTTCAGCACCACGGCGTCACGCCGCTGGGAAATGGTTTCCGCGCCCTGGGTGCAGGTGTCCGGCAGGCCGCACATGCGCTCCCACTCCGGCAGCAGGGCCAGCGCTTGCGCGGGGTCCAGCTCCGCCAGCAGGCGGTGCGCGTTGGCGTCCAGCCGGGCAGGCTCCTGCGCCATGGCATCCAGCAGGCTGTCCAGCACGCTGCCCGGCTCGCGC
>NZ_VRYY01000246.1 GCF_015731765.1 Nitratidesulfovibrio oxamicus | reverse complement strand
CCCCCCGGTCCGTCGGCCCTGCGGCCATCGCCAGCCCCGCTTCGCGCGGGGCCTCATGCGCGGCAACCGGCCATCGCCGCCCCGCGTTCCCACCGCCCCCACCTTTCGGGAGAAGGAATGTTCGATACCCTGTTCAAAAGCATCTTCGGCTCTTCCAACGACCGCTACATCAAGCGCTGCCGCACCCGCGTCGAGGCCATCAACGCCCTTGAGCCGCAGATGCAGGCCCTGGCCGACGACGATTTTCCGGCGCGCATAGCCGAATACCGCGAACAGGCCCAGAACGGTCGCAGCCTGGACGACCTGCTGCCCGAAGTCTTTGCGCTGACGCGCGAGGCGGGCAAGCGCGCCCTGAACATGCGCCACTTCGACGTGCAGTTGGTCGGCGGCATGGTGCTGCACGAAGGCCGCATCGCCGAAATGAAGACCGGTGAAGGCAAGACCCTTGTGGCAACCCTGCCCGTGGTGCTGAACGCCATTTCCGGGCGCGGCGTGCACGTGGTCACCGTCAACGACTACCTGGCCAAGCGCGACGCCGGGTGGATGGGCCGCCTGTACAACTTCCTGGGCCTTTCCGTGGGCGTCATCGTGCACGGCCTGTCCGACGAGGAACGCAAGGAAGCCTACGGCGCCGACATCACATACGGCACCAACAACGAATTCGGCTTCGACTACCTGCGCGACAACATGAAGTTCTACCCGCACCAGTTGGTGCAGCGCGAACACAATTTCGCCATCGTGGACGAAGTGGACTCCATCCTCATCGACGAGGCCCGCACCCCGCTGATCATCTCCGGCCCGTCGGAGGATTCCACCGGCCTCTACCGCCGCGTGGACGACATCATCCCCAGGCTTTCCGCCGAAACCCACTTTTCCGTGGACGAAAAGGCCCGCACCGCCACCCTCACCGACGAGGGCGTGGCGAAATGTGAAGAACTGCTGGGCATCGACAACCTGTTCGACCCCGGCAACATCACCTTCCAGCACCACGTGTTGCAGGCCTTGAAGGCCCACCACGTGTTCCGGCGCGACGTGGACTACATCGTCACCCCCGAAGACCAGGTGGTCATCGTGGACGAGTTCACGGGCCGCCTCATGCCGGGCCGCCGCTTCAGCGACGGGCTGCACCAGGCGCTGGAAGCCAAGGAAAAGGTGAAGGTGGAAGCGGAAAACCAGACGCTGGCCTCCATCACCTTCCAGAACTACTTCCGCATGTACAAGAAGCTGGCGGGCATGACCGGCACGGCGGATACCGAAGCCGTGGAATTCCAGCAGATCTACGGGCTTCAGGTCATCACCATCCCGACCAACAAGCCCATGGTCCGCAAGGACTATCCGGATTCCATCTACCGCACCCGGCGTGAAAAGTTCGAAGCCATCGTGGCCGCCATCGGCGAGCTGCACAAGAGCGGCCAGCCGGTGCTGGTGGGCACCATTTCCATCGAGACGTCGGAACTGCTTTCGGCCATGCTCAAGAAGACGGGCGTGCCGCACAACGTGCTGAACGCCAAGCACCACGAGCAGGAAGCCGAAATCGTGGCCCAGGCGGGCCAGCGCGGCAAGGTCACCATCGCCACCAACATGGCGGGCCGCGGTACCGACATCGTGCTGGGCGACGGCGTGCGCGAAAGCGGCGGCCTGCACATCCTGGGCACCGAACGCCACGAAAGCCGCCGCATCGACAACCAGTTGCGCGGCCGTTCGGGCCGACAGGGCGACCCCGGCTCTTCGCGGTTCTACCTTTCGCTCGAAGACGACCTGATGCGCCTGTTCGGGTCCGACCGCATCTCCGGCCTGATGCAGAAGCTGGGCATGGAGGAAGGCGAACCCATCGAGAACCGCATGGTCAGCCGGGCCATCGAAAACGCCCAGAAGCGCGTGGAAGGGCACAACTTCGAAATCCGCAAGACCCTGCTGGACTACGACAACGTCATGAACCAGCAGCGCGAGGTCATCTACACCCTGCGCCGCGAAACCATGATGGAGGCGGACCTTGAAGAGACCGCCGTCGAGTTCATGGACGACCTGTTCGACGAAATCTACGGCGACGCGGAGCAGGGCAAGGGCAGCGAGGGCGACGACGCCAAGGCCTACGCCATGGCCCGCCTGCGCGACGTGTTCAACATCACCCGCGTGCTGCCCCTGACGGATGGCAACCTGCCCGACCGCGAAACCGCGCGCGGCGCCGTACTGTCCATCCTGGACGAACTGAAGCGTGACACCGGCGAAGTGTACCGCGACATCCTTCGTTTCTTCCTGCTGGAAGAAGTGGACCGCTGCTGGAAGGAGCACCTGCTGAACATGGACCACCTGCGCGACGGCATCGGCCTGCGCGGGTACGGCCAGCGCGATCCCAAGCAGGAATACAAGCGCGAGGGCTTCTCGCTGTTCCAGGAAATGCTGTTCCGCATGCGCGAAAACCTATTCCGCGCCCTGACACGCCTGCGCATCCAGCGCGAGGAACAGGCCCCGCCGGAAGAACTGAAGCAGGAATTCAAGCACAAGGAAGAGCCCAAGAGCCTGAACTATTCCGGCGCGCAGAAGGAAACCCCGTCCGCCGCGCCCGAGCGACGAGGCGAGCCCAAGGTTGGCCGCAACGACCCGTGCCCCTGCGGCAGCGGCCAGAAATACAAGAAGTGCTGCGGCGCCTAGCGCGCCGTAGGGCACAGTCGCACACAATCAGGGGCGGAGCGGGTCATACCCGTTCCGCCCCTGCCCGTTGGGGCAGCGGGTCTTTTGGCTGACCCGACGACGCCGGACGAGCGCAGGCGGCATGCACTGCCGCCGGCACGCGGTCAGGCCCGTGTGTCCGAAGGACGTGCCTTTGCAAGACCCGGCTTCCGGGGCTTGCCATCGGTCATGGTCCGGCACGGTGTTATTGCGCCGCCCTTCACTTTTCCGGGACTTGCCCGTAATACGCACCACGTGTGCCGTCGCACGCCGAATGGCGCGACCCACGCGCCAGCGGGTACACCCCACGCACCCGACAACCGGCCCACCGGGCCGAACACGGAGCCAGTATGGCCACCACCGATACCCCGGCAGCGTCCCCGACCATCAACGGCGAAATCCCCGCCCCCTGCGCGGCCCCCAGGGGCTTCCGCTTTGCCACCACGGGCGCCGGGTTCCGAAAGTCGGGTAGGGACGACCTGGCGCTGGTGGTCAGCGACACCCCCGCCGTGGCAGCCGCCGTGTTCACCAAAAACCTGTTCCAGGCCGCTCCGGTGCTTGTTGCGCGCGACATTCTGGCCCGCGCCCCCAAGGCCCGTGCGGTGCTGATCAATTCCGGCCAGGCCAACGCCTGCACCGGTGACGAAGGCATCGCCAACTGCCGCGCCACGCTGGAACTGGTGGCTGCCGCCACCGGCCTTGCGCCGCAGGACATCCTGCCCGCGTCCACGGGCGTCATCGGCGCGCAACTGCCCATGGACAAGTGGACCGCCGCCGTGCCCGCCCTTGCGGCAGACCTTGGCAGCAAGGGCCCGGAAGATTTCGCCAAAGCCATCATGACCACCGACGCCTTTCCCAAGTTCGCCTCGCGCACGGTGGAGCTTTCCGGCGGCACGGTGACCCTGGTGGGCATGGCCAAGGGCGCGGGCATGATCTGCCCCAACATGGCCACCATGCTGGCCACAGTGCTGTGCGACGCCGACGTGGAGCCCGCCGCCTGGCAGGCCCTGTTCCGCGATGCGGTGGACGCCACCTTCAACCGCGTGACCGTGGACGGCGACACCTCCACCAACGACACCGTGTTCGGGCTGGCCAACGGCGCCTCGGGCGTGGCCGCGCGCGGCGCGGACCTGGCCGTGCTGGGCGCG
>NZ_VRYY01000245.1 GCF_015731765.1 Nitratidesulfovibrio oxamicus | reverse complement strand
GCCGCCACGGCCACCGCGGTCGCCACCGCGACGGTCGCCGCCACGGTCGCCACGGCCACCGCGATCACCACGGTCACCACGATCACGCGGCGGGCCGGAGGGGCGGGCGGTGTCTTCGGGGTTCCATTCGATGCCCTGTTCTTCCAGCAGCACGGCCTTGCGGCTGGCGCGGATGCGGTCGCCGTTGATCTCGATGACCTTCACGGTCATGTCTTCGCCAAGGCGCGCCACGTCGCTGGCCTGTTCCACGCGGTTGGTGTCCAGCTGCGAGATGTGCACCAGGGCTTCGAGGTTGGGCAGGATTTCGACGATGGCGCCGATTTCCAGCACCTTGCGCACCTTGCCCACGTAGTTCTTGCCCAGGTCCGCGCGCTGATCGTAGTACTGCACCATTTCGCGGGCCATTTCCATGGCCTCGAAGGTGGGCGCGAAGATGGAGACCTTGCCGCTGTCCTCGATGTCGATGGACGCGCCGGTGGCAGCGGTGATGGCCTTGATGTTCTTGCCGCCGGGGCCGATGATGATGCGGATGACGTCGGGGTTGACGAACACCTCGGCATGCTGCGGCGCGTACTTGGACAGCTCGGTGCGGGGCGCTTCCAGCACCTTGGCCATTTCGGCCAGGATGTGCAGGCGCGCTTCGCGGGCCTGCGCCATGGCGCGGGCCATGACATCGGTGGGCAGGCCGTTGATCTTGATGTCCATCTGGACCGCGGTGATGCCTTCGGCAGTGCCCGCGATCTTGAAGTCCATGTCGCCGAGGGCGTCTTCGTCACCAAGGATGTCGGTGAGCACCAGGTACTCGCCCTCTTCCTTGATCAGGCCCATGGCCACGCCGGCCACCGGGGCGGTGACGGGCACGCCCGCGTCCATCAGCGAAAGGCTGCCGCCGCACACCGCGGCCATGGACGAGGAGCCGTTGGATTCCATGGTTTCCGCCACCACGCGCAGGGTGAAGGGGAAGGATTCGTCAACGGGCAGCACCGGCTTCAGCGCCTTTTCGGCAAGGGCGCCGTGGCCGATTTCGCGGCGGGACACGCGCGACATCTTCACTTCGCCCACCGAGTAGGCGGGGAAGTTGTAGTGCAGCATGAATTTCTTGGTCACGTCGCCCACCAGCGAATCCATGCGCTGGCTGTCGGTGGAGCTGCCAAGGGTGGCAACCACCAGCGACTTGGTTTCGCCGCGCGCGAACAGGGCGGAACCGTGGGCGCGGGGCAGAAGGCCCGCTTCGATCAGGATGGGGCGCACGGTCTTTGTGTCGCGGCCGTCGATGCGGGTGCCTTCCTTCAGGATGCGGCGGCGCACCAGCACCTTTTCCAGGGCGCTCAGCATGTCGCCCACTTCGCGGCCAAGGTTGGCGTTCTCGGCCAGGGCCGGGTCGGCCAGCAGGGCTTCAAGCACCTTTTCCTTCACGGCCTTGCGGGCGTCCTTGCGGGCCATCTTTTCGGGGATGCGCAGGGCGGCGTCCAGTTCGGTGGTGGCCAGTTCGGCCACGCGGGCCTTCAGCTCGGTGTTTTCCACCGGGGGCGTCACGGTCATCTTGGCCTTGCCCACCAGTTCCACCAGCTTGAGCTGGGCGTCGATGAGGGGCTGGATTTCCTTGTGGGCCCATTCCAGGGCGGCCACGATGACGTCCTCGGGCACGAAATGGGCTTCGCCTTCCACCATCACCACGGAGTCGCGCGAGGCGGCGATGACGATGGCAAGATCGCTGCCTTCCATTTCCTTCAGGGTGGGGTTCAGCACGAACTCGCCGTTCACACGGCCGATGCGCGCGCCCGCCACCGGGCCTTCGAAGGGAATGGGCGAAATGGACAGCGCGGCGGAGGCGCCGGTAAGGGCCAGCACGTCGCTGTCGTTTTCCTGGTCGGCGGAAATGACGTTGGCGAGAATCTGCACTTCATCGCGGAAGCCCTTGGTGAACAGGGGGCGCACCGGGCGGTCGATGAGGCGCGAAACCAGGGTCTCGCGTTCGCTGGGGCGACCGATTTCGCGGCGGAAGAAGCTGCCGGGAATGCGCCCGGCGGCGTACATCTTTTCGGAGTAGTCCACCGTCAGCGGGAAAAAGCCCATGTCGCGTTCCATGGGCTGGGTGCACGCGGTGACCAGCACCACGGTGCCGCCGCACTGCACCCAGACCGCGCCGTGCGCCTGATTGGCGAGACGACCGGTCTCAAGGATGATTTCTTTTCCGCCAACCATGGCGGAGACGCGGGTAGCGTTGAAAACGCTCTGCATTGTTCGTACCTCTTCGGTTCAGCGAAGGGGATTCCGGGGAGAAGGCCATGCTGCGACCATGACGTTCCAGTCGGTGTGGCATGGAGGGGCCGGAGCTGAAAGTTGCGGCGTCCGGCATGGCGCTCTTCCCGGACCCCCCTTCACGCTGCGTGTTGGGGGCGACTCGGCGCCCGTGCGCATCGCGCAGGGCCCGCCGTCACGCGACGGCGGGCCCTGCCGATGGCGGATTACTTTCTGAGGCCGAGCTTTTCGATCAGCGCACGGTAGCGCTGAACGTCCTTGGCCTTCAGGTACTTGAGGAGCTTGCGACGCTGACCGACCATCTTCAGCAGGCCGGTACGCGAGTGAAAGTCCTTCTTGTGCGTCTTGAAGTGCCCGGTGAGCTGTTCGATGCGGGCGGTGAGCAGTGCAACCTGCACTTCAGGCGAGCCGGTGTCGCCTTCATGTTTGGCGTGCACATCAATGATGCTCTTCTTCTGATCGACGTCCATGACCACAGCTGTATCCTCCAAAGTGGATGTTATTGACTCCACAGTCCCCGAAGCACGGTCCAGACCGGCTGCGCGTTCACGATGCGCGTCTCGGCCAGGGCCACGGGCGTGTCGTCCGGAGCGAGCATGATGGCCTTCAGTCCCTCTGCGAATGGCAGTTCCGCCATGGCTTCGGGAAGGTACGGCACGATCATTCCGTTGCGCACCCCCGCCTCCTGCGCCGCGCTGATGCGCAGCTTGGGCCAGTGGGGCAGGGCACGCGTTACGGGTATGACCCGCTCCGGCAACCGCTCGGGCTCGGCCAGCACGGCATCAAGCTCGTGCGCCTCGTCAATACCGAACGGGTGACTGTACTCCCGGGTCAGTTCCGTAAGCATGGCGCCGCACCCTAAACGCATCCCCAAGCTGTGGGCCAGGGACCGTATGTAGGTGCCGGAACTGCACGTTACCCGGAAGGTCGCGAACGGCAGGTCGCACGATACGACCTGTGCCCGCGAAATTTCGACGGTCTTCGTCTTTACCGGCGTCTCGCGCCCGGCCCGGGACAGCTTGTAAAGGGGCTGCCCCTGGTGCTTGGCGGCGGAGTAGGGCGGCACTTCCTGTTCGGTGCTGCCCAGCCAGTTTTCCACCTCGCGCCGGATGTCGTCCGGGGTCACGTGGTCGTACGGGGCGGTGGCCGTCACGCTGCCTTCCGCGTCCCACGTATCGGTGGTGGTGCCAAGGCGAAGGGTGCCAAGATACACCTTTTCGCCGTCGGCCATCAGGTGGCCGGAAATTTTTGTCGCATGCCCCAACAGCACAAGGAGCACCCCCCTCGCCATGGGGTCGAGGGTGCCCGCGTGCCCGATCTTTTTCTGGCCAAGCCGTTTCACCCTGGCGATGCACTGGGCCGAGGTGGGCCCCTGGGGCTTGTTCAGCACCAGAAGGCCATGCTGCTGCGCTGGCAGGACAGCCATATACATTATGCCTCTTTGCCGCAGGGCGCAAGCTGTGCGGGAATGGCCGCCAGCACGGCCCGCGCGGCCTCGTGCGGCTGCATGTCCAGTTCCGCCCCGGCCGCGTTGCGATGCCCGCCGCCGCCAAAGGCCGC
>NZ_VRYY01000244.1 GCF_015731765.1 Nitratidesulfovibrio oxamicus | reverse complement strand
CCGCAATTCCCGCGCGTCCAGCGCCAAGCTGCGCGCGGCCCAGCGGCTGGCGGAGGGCCAGGCCCCGCGCCCCCGGCGGCGCAACAAGTACGCCCCGGAAGGCCGCGAAGAGGCGGAAGGGGGTGCGTCATGAGCCACGGCGTGGGAAGCTGGGTGCTGGCCATGATCCTGTCGGTGCTGACCAGTCTGGTGTTGGGATTGTCGCTGGTGTGGCTGAACATCGAGCGCATGGACATGGCCTACAACCTGCGCAAGTTGCAGGGCGAACTGGACGGCAGGGCAACCCTGACCGCCAAGCTGGAAGTGGAGCGGGACCGGCTGATGTCGCCGTATGAACTGGGAAGGAAGGCGGAGGCCATGGGCATGCGGGGGGCACGCCCCGGCCAGATCCGCCGCATCGAGGAGGCGGGGCGCTAGCGCCCCGGAACGTCATGCTGCGAGCAGACAGGAAGTCACGCATACTCGGCAGGCCCGCACCGCGCACCGCGCGCGATGCGCGCCCCTCTTTCGAAGCGCGCGCCCCCCGGGCCGCGCGCGCCCTGCGCAACAAGAAGGCCCCCGGCGCATCGTTCGGCGGCGGCATGCGCTGCAATCCCTTTGCCCGCTTTGGCGAGGCGGATTGGAGCAAGGTGCGCCTGTACGGCGTGGGCTGCGTGTTCGCGCTGCTGTGGCTGCTGCTGTGGTCGCGCGCCTGGTACGTGCAGGTCTACGACGGCGACCGGTTGGCAGGGCTTGCCCGCCGCCAGCACATGGCGGCGGAGACCGTGTCCGGCAGGCGCGGCGCCATCCTCGACCGCAACGGGCAGATACTGGCCCGCAGCGTGGAGGTGCGCTCCGTCTACGTCCGCCCCGGCGAGGTGCGCGACGTGGACGCCACCGTCAATGCCTTGGCCGCGGCGCTGGAAGCCCCGGCCAAACAGGTGCGCGAGGCCGTGGCCTCCAAGCGCGGTTTTGCGTGGGTGGCCCGCAAGGTGGACGATCTGGCTGCGGAAAACGTGCGCAAGGCCGGGCTGCCCGGCGTGTACCTGAGCAGCGAGTACGAACGCATTTATCCGTTCAAGCAGATGGCCGGGCAGTTGCTTGGTTTCGTGGGCATGGAGAGCAAGGGCCTTGAAGGCCTGGAACTGACCTTCGACGAGGTGCTGAGCGGCGATTCCGCCCGCAACGTGGTGCAGCGCGATGCCGCCGGGCGCCGTCTTGACATGGACGGCGGCACGGGCCGCGCGGCACTGCGTGGCCGCGACGTGCACCTGACCATCGACACCCAGGTGCAGTTCTTTGCCGAAGAAGCCCTGGCCCGCTCGGTGGATCAGTTCGACGCCTCGTGGGGGGGCTGCCTGGTGGTGGACGTGGATTCGGGCGACATCCTGGCCTGGGCGCAGTACCCGTTCTTCAACCCCAACGCCTACCGCGACTACAAGCCCGAACGCTGGCGCAACCGCCTTGCCGCCGACGCGCTGGAGCCCGGCTCCACGCTCAAGCCGTTCCTGGTGGCCGCCGCCCTGCAGGAGGGCGTGGTCAAGGGCGACACCACGTTCAACTGCGAAAAGGGCCGCTGGAAGACCCGCTACATCACCATCCGCGACTCCCACAGCTACGACGTGCTGCCGGTGAACAAGGTGCTGCGCTACTCCAGCAACATCGGCATGGCCAAGATAGGCCTCGAACTGGGGGCCAAGCGGTACTGGGAATACCTGAACCAGTTGGGCTTCGGCGACCGCACCGGCCTGCCCATCACCGAGAGCAAGGGCATCCTGCGCGATCCGCGCCACTGGTCCGAACCGGACCTGATCACCACCTCGTTCGGCCAGGCCATCGCCGCCACCGGCGTGCAGATGGCCCAGGCCTACCTGACCCTGGCCAACGGCGGTGAGCGCAAGCCGCTGCGTCTGGTGGTGGACGACGAAGCCCCGGCCAACTCGGCCAGCCAGAAGGTCTACAACGACAAGACGGTGAAACAGGTCATCTCCATGCTGCGCGAAGTGGTGGAGGAAGACGGCACCGGCACCCGCGCACGCATCCCCGGCATCATGGTGGGCGGCAAGACAGGCACCGCGCAAAAGGCTGACGAAACAGGGCGTTACGGTCACGAGCGGCTGGCTTCCTTCGTGGGTTTTGCGCCCATCGACAAGCCCAAGTACCTGATTTTGGTCATGGTGGACGAACCCCAGAAAAATTCGTACGGCGGCGTGGTCGCTGCGCCCGTGTTCAAGCACGTGGCCATGCGCACCATGGCCTACCATGGTCTGCTGCCCGATGCGCCCGATCCCGAAGCCCCCGCCTACGCCACGCCCATGGGCAAGACCGGTCCGGTGGAAGTGCGCCGCGAGGTGGCCGAGGCCGTGCGCGAAGCCCCCGACGGGGTGCCCAACGTGGTGGGCAAGTCGGTGCGCCGGGCCGTGGAGGTCTTTGCCCGGCAGGGCATGGTGCCCGTACTCAAGGGCGTGGGGCAGACCGTGATCCGCCAGACCCCGGAGCCGGGCACCGAATGGCCCAAGGGCCAGCCCACGGGGCAGTGCGTCCTGTGGCTTTCCGAGAATTCGTAGGAGCATCGGCAGATGACCCGTATATCTTTTGATGACCTTCTGGTCCGTGTTCGTGAAAACACGCCGGAAATCCGTACCGACTCGCGCAAGGTGGGCCGGGGCGACGTGTTCGTGGCCGTGCCCGGTGTTGCCGCCAATGGCGGCGCTGGCGTGGATGGCGCGGACTTCGTTCCCAAGGCATGGGCCGCCGGGGCCGGTGCGGTGGTCTGCCTGCCCGGCAAGGCGGACGCGGCCCTTGCTGGTGCGCCCGAGGGCGCGGTGGTGGCTGCCCACGACGACCCGCGCGCGGCCATCGGCCTGTTGGGCCAGGCCCGTTACGGCACGGATGCGCTGCCCTTTCCGGTGGTGGCCGTTACCGGCACCAACGGCAAGACCACCATCACCTACCTGCTGGAACACGTGTTTTCCGCCCTTGGCCGCCGGGCCGGGGTGCTGGGCACCGTCAGCTATCGCTGGCCGGGCTTTGCCATGGATGCGCCGCTGACCACGCCCGACTGCATCGAAACCCACGCCATGCTGGCCCGCATGTGCGACGCCGGGGTGGACGCGGCGCTGATGGAGGTCTCGTCGCACGCGCTGGACCAGCGCCGCGTGGCGGGCATCCGCTTTGCCGGGGCCATCCTGACCAACCTGACGCAGGACCATCTGGATTACCACGGCGACATGGAACACTACTATGCCGCCAAGGCCCGCCTGTTCACGGAACTGCCCGACGCGGACAAGGCCTGCGCCGTCAATGCCGACGATGCCTGGGGCCGCCGCCTGCTGGGCGAGACACCGCACGCCATCGGCTTCGGGCTGGATGCGGCAAACGCCGTTTCGGGCCGTCGGTTCCTGCACGGCGAGATGGTGCGCAACGCCACCTCGGGCCTCACGCTGCGCATGACCTTCGAAGGGCGGCAGTGGGAACTTTCCTCGCACCTTGTCGGCGCGCACAACGCCTCCAACCTGCTGGCCGTGCAGGCCGTGTGCCTGGGCATGGGCCTTGCGCCGCAGGACTTTGCCAGCCTGGCCGACTTCACCGGCGTGCCGGGGCGGCTGGAGCGCATCGTGAACCCGCGGGGGCTGGACATTTTCGTCGATTACGCACATACCCCCGACGCGCTCGAAAACGTGCTGCGCGCGCTGCGCGCGGTGGGCTTTTCGCGCATCGTCACCGTGTTCGGCTGCGGCGGCAACCGCGACCGCACCAAGCGCCCGCTGATGGGGCAGGCGGTGGCGCGCCATGCCGACGTGGCCGTGCTCACGTCCGACAACCCCCGCCACGAGGACCCGCAGG
>NZ_VRYY01000254.1 GCF_015731765.1 Nitratidesulfovibrio oxamicus | reverse complement strand
GGAGCGCACGCCGTGTGGGCAAGGCCGCCCTCGCGTAGGTGCGGGTTGTTGCGCAGGCGCGCCGTCAGGCGGCGCAGATAGTCGCGCAGGTCATCCGGCGTGGGGTTCTGCGGCTGGACCAGCGGGCGAGGACGCAGGAACCAGGTGGCCCCCAGCCAGCCCAGCGCGGCGAAGTACGCGGCCATGCCGCCCCAGAACACCGCCTGGCCCAGCAGCGGATGGATGCGCGCCGCCATGTCGGACAGGGTAAGCACCTGCCCGCCGATGAATACGAACAGGCTGGCACACAGAATTGCCGCAAACAGGAACAGGGCGCGGGGGACGAACTGGTGCATGGGCCTCCTTGCTGCGCGGGGTCAGGTAACGGGGGGACGCACGGGGATGGGCGGTACGGACTGGATGCGGACCCGTCCGGTCGTGAACCGGCCATGAACCGACCGCGGCCAGAACGTGGCCTGGTGCAGGTTGCCTCTTTTAGGTGCGACAGCGAGGGCGCGTCGTCAAGTCCGCGAGCGGGAACAGCGACTGGCGATATGGGACGACATGCGGGCGGCGTCGGGCGGCGTCTGCGGGCGATGTGTCCGGCATGTCCGGATGTCGGGCGTGCCGGATATTCCGGCATGGGGGCGGCAAAAGGCACAAGCTGCATGGCGCATGGCCGGGAAGGCGGCATGACGGAAAGGTCGGCCAGCCCCGCAGGCTATTTGTCGTCCCGCACCTTGTCCTCGAACTGCCGGACAGGCCACGGCAGCACCGTGGCGGCGCTTTCCACGGCACACCGCTCCACGGTGGCGAACCATGCGCGAAAACGGTCCATGGCTTCACGCCCGACGGAAGTCAGTCGATAACCTTCGCGGTTGCTGCCCGCCTTCTCCACCAGGCGCAGGCCAAGGGCGGTTTCGGTCTGCTTCAGCTTGCCCCATGCTGCACGGTACGACATGCCCAGCGCCTCTGCCGCCTTTTTCAGCGATCCGTGTTCGTCGATGGCCAGCAGCAGCATGGCGCGCCCCATGCCAAAGACCATCTCGCCGTCTTCTTCCAGCCACAAGTGCAGACGGACGGTTGGGCGAGGTGCGGTGGCCGTTGCGGGGCGAAGGGGAGATGTGTTCATGCGTGTGTTCCGTGTAGGTGGTGAAACAGTCGCCGGTGCGGCCCGCGCTGTGTCTTCACCCTGTGCGGGTCACGGCCTGCATGGTTCGCGTGACTGGCAAGGGTATGTGCTGATCCGAGCATACCTGCTCATACTGACATAATCGAGGGGTGATGAAAACCGGCCCTGGCCGGTCCGTTTTGTCGGCCTTCACCGGCTGTCCCCGTTCGCATGGCAGGTCGTTGCTGCACCGAGTTCGCGCTGTCGCCCGCCTTCGGCACAAATCGGGCTGCACCGGGCACGGCCGCCCGCCGCAGGGGCGGCGACCCCGTTCGCCACGGAAAGCGCCGACCGGGTGTCCGGTCGGCGCTGGTGGGCAGTGGTGACCCTACGGTGCGGATGCGCCGTGAAGGCTACTTCTTCTTGGCGGCGGCATCCTTCTTGGCCTGTGCGCTCATGTGGCAGGGACGGCAGCCCGAGAACTCGGGATGGTCCTTGGCCATCTGCTTGTGGCAGCCGTAGCAGGAACGGTCGGTGTCCTTGGCGTGGTACGCCACGAACATGCTCATGGTGTCGCGCTCGCGCGGGCCGGGCGTGGCATGGCAGTCGTTGTTGGTGCACGAAACGAAGGGCTTCGCAGGGTCGGGCGTGTCGTGGTGACACTGCTCGCACGCAACATCCTTGTGGGTGGTGTGGTTGAACATCACGTGCATCCGCTTGGAGGTGCCGTGCTTCAGTTCCATGGCCTTCTTCGGGGCCTTGGCGGCGTCCCCGGCGTCTGCCGCCAGGGCCGTACCGGCCACGAGCAAGGTCAGTGCAAACAGGGAGATGACCAGGTATTTCATCAAACTGCTCCTGTTCAATACATATTCCAGAAGGAAGGTCTGAGCGGGCGCAACTTCTTGCGCGCCGCGACCATGTCCAGATGCATCATGCCCAGCGCCAGGGCGTCCAGATTGGGGACGGCCTCGCGTTCCCGCAGGTCCACGGTGGGACAATAGGTGTTGCACTTGGTGCACCAGTCCAGCCGTTCGCCACGGGCGGCCTCGGCTTCGCGCAGCATTTCCATGGTGCCGCTGGCCTCCTTTCCGCACGAGGGGCAGGCCCCCCGCAGGAACTTCCAGCCAGCGCCGCATTGCGAACAATGCAGGTGCTTCTTGCCGCCGCCACCGGCCAGGTAGGCGTTCTTTTCGTCCAGCAAGGGCTTGTCCAGCCAGGCGATGGTGGGAAAGGCGCCGCACACCGGGCAGTAGCCCTGCTGCCATGCCCCGTCCTTGTCCCAGGGGGCTTCCCCGTCTTCGGGCAGGGCGTTGGCAACCATGGCATGCAGCACCGGGGACAGCACGAAGCCGGTGACGAACGCAAGCACCTCCGGATCCACGCCGCCATCACTGGCGATGGATTCGATGGACCGGCCCGCCACCATGGCCTCGGCCAGGGCGTCGCGGGTGTCATCGGCATCTGCAGGACGCAGGAAGAACGCCCGCAACGCTTCCGCGTGCGGAGCCACCGCCTCTATGGTGGTCAGAAGCGGCAGCAGTTCTTCCGCCGCCTGGCGCATGGGCCCGGCGGCGCCCGTCAGGGAAACGCCCGCCAGCAGGGATACCCCCTGCTGGGCACGGTCCCACTGGAGTTCCGGCAGGCGCAGGCCCGCCTCGCGCACGGTCTTTGCCAGTTTTCCGGCCAGCGCATCACCGGCGGAAAGCAGGGGTTCGAAGGCCCGCAGCACGGGTTCAAGGACAGGACGACGGGCGGTGACATCAGCCAGCGTATCCGCGACACTTTGGTGTTTGGCGGCCATGAATGCTCCACGAGAACCGGAGGCCGGGGCCTCCATCAAAGGGTGAACGCGGCGCGCAGGGCGTCCGCAAGCCTGCTACATGAAGCCGGCGTACTCGTAGTAGTGTTCTTTTTCTTCCGCCAGCAGGTAGATGACGCTCACGTCCTCCATGTCCACCAGATGGGCCTTGGGGAAGCGTTCCTTGGCGACGGCAAGACGCTTCTGCGCCACGGCCAGTATTTCCTCGCGCTCGCCGAAGACCATGGTGCCGGTGGGGCAGGTCTTCACGCAGATGGGCTGCATGCCCGCGGAAACGCGGTCGAAGCACATGTCGCACTTGGTGATGCGCTTGGTCTTGGGATCGATGCGGGGGATGTTGTACGGACAGGCCTCGGCCACGGCCTTGGCGTCTCCCGGGCTGAGCTTGGCCGACTTTTCGGTGGCCAGCACCGCGCCGGTCTTCTTGTCCTTGATCATGGCGCCGGGCACGGCCATGTCGGCCACGTCCACGCACACCGGGGTCACGCAGTGGCGGCACTGGTCGGGGAAGAAGTTCCAGACCACAACGCCTTCCTTGGTCATCCGCTCGTTGAAGCGGACGATCTTGAGGTTGTTGGGATTGAGGTCCGGCGGATTCTGGTGCGAACCGCGCTGCTTGGTCGCGTTGGCGGGCAGGTCGTGCCATTCCTTGCAGGCCAGCTGGCAGCCGCGACATGCCGTGCATCGGGTTGTATCTACTAAAAATGCCTTGGGCATCGTAGTGCTCCTTGGAGGGGGGCGCGCCCCGCGGCGGGGCGCGCCCTGTTCCGGTTAGGCTATTTCGGTCAGCTTGTCGGCCTTGCGCAAGTTGACGAGACAGGCCTTGCTTTCGGGAATGGTGGTGTTCGGGTCGTACGCGCCAACGGTAAGGCGGTTGGTGGAGTCACCGCACTTGGGCGTGGTCCAGCCGTAGGCGAAGGGCATGCCCACGAGGTGCACCGTCTTGCCCATGACCGTGAAGGGCCGGATGCGCACGGTGACCATGGCTATGGCCTCCACGCGCCCGCGCGCACTTTCCACGATCACGCCGTCGCCGTTGTTGATGCCCTTTTCCTTGGCCAACTCGTGGCTCATCTCTATGTAGAGCTGAGGCTCGGTTTCCAGCAGGTTGGGCACGTTGCGCGTTTCGCCGCCGCCGCACCAGTGTTCCGTCAGGCTGTAGGTGGTGAGCACGTACGGGTAGTTGGGGTCGGCCGCCTTGGCCATCTGGTCCATGTCCGAGGTGTGGAACTTGTACACCGGGCTGGACAGCTGCTTGGAGAACGGGTGGCTGTCCAGCGGGGTTTCCGCGGGTTCGTAGTGCTCGGGGAAGGGACCGTCCAGCCGCCCCGTTCCGTAGAACTGGGCGTAGCCGTCCTTGGTCATGATGAAGGGCAGCTTGCCCATTTCCTTGTCGGCCATGGGCGGCCACGGGCCGTCGGGCACGTCGCCGATCCACTTGGAGCCGTCCCATTCGATGACGGCGCGCTTCGGGTTGAACGGCTTGCCGTTCAGGTCAACCGAGGCGCGGTTGTACAGCACGCGGCGGTTCACCGGCCAGCACCACGACCAGTTGGGGAACAGGCCGATGTTGGCCTGCATGGGCGTCTGGCTGGCGTCGCGCTTCTTGGACTTGTTGCCGGCCTCTTCGGTGAAGCTGCCTGCGTAGACCCAGTTGAGCGAAGAGGTGGAACCGTCGTCCTTCAGCTGGGCGAAGGCGGGCACCAGTTGGCCACGCTTGTATTCCTTGTCGCCCACCTTGGTGTCGGCCCAGAAGAAGCCGTTGATGCGGCGGGTCCATTCTTCCGGTTCGAACTTTTCGGTCCAGTGCATCTTCAGCAGGGGGTCGGGCAGCGTGCCGCCTTCCTTCCTGTACAGGTCGCGGATCTTGTTGATCAGCGGCACGAAGATGTCGGCGAAGTTGCGGGCCTGTCCGCCCGGTTCCACCGCCTTGTCGAACCACTGCAACCAGCGGCCGCTGTTGCTGATGGTGCCCGCCTTTTCGATGCGATGGGCTGACGGAAGCAGGAACACCTCGGTCTTCTTGGTCTTGGGATCAACGCCGGGGCGCTGCCAGTTGTCCGTGGTTTCCGAGTTGTGCAGTTCGGAGCAGACCAGCCAGTCCAGCTTGTCCAGCGCCGCGCGCATCTTGTTGGTGTTGGAGAAGCTGTTCATGGGGTTGACCCCGAAGATGAACCCGCCCTTGATCTTGCCATGGTACATCTTGTCCATGACGTACATGTACGAGCAGTCTTCGCCCGGTTCGAGCTTCGGCAGATATTCGTAGCAGAAGTCGTTTTCCGGGGTGGCCGCATCGCCGTACCAGCCCTTCAGCAGGCTGGCCACGTACTTGGGACGGTTGCTCCACCAGTTGGCGCTGTTCTTCAGCGTGGTGACCGGTGTGTTGGCCTTGTTGTAGTCGGCCAGGGTCTGCCAGGTGGAAACGGGCAGGTTATGATAGCCCGGCAGCGAGCTGTACAGCAGGCCGTGGTCGGTGGAACCCTGCACGTTGGGCTCGCCGCGCAGGGCGTTGATGCCGCCGCCCGCGATGCCGATGTTGCCCAGCAGCAGCTGGATGAGCGACGAGGCCCGGATGTTCTGCACGCCCACGGTGTGCTGGGTCCAGCCCAAGGCGTACATGATGGTGCCTGCCTTGTCCGGCTTGCCGGTGGCGCAGAACGCATCGTACACGCGCAGCAGGTTTTCCGCGGACACGCCGGTGACGTCGGAGACGGTCTTCAGCGTGTAGCGCGAGTAGTGCTTCTTCATCAGGTTGAAGACGCACCGTTCGTTCTTGAGGGTTTCGTCGATGACCGGGCCGCCGTCGGGACCCTTTTCAAAGGCCCACTTGGACTGGTCGTACTTGCGGGTCTTGGGGTCGTACCCGCTGAAGAGGCCGTCGTTGAACTCGTAGTCCTTGCCGACGACAAAGGCGAAGTTGGTGTAGTTGAAGACGTACTCCTTGAAAAAGAGTTCCTTTTCAAGGATGTAGTTGATCATGCCGCCCAGGAAGGGGATGTCCGTGCCCGAGCGCAGCGGCACGTGGAAATCGCAACGTGCCGAGGTGCGGGAGAACTTGGGGTCCACGTGCATGAGCACGGCGCCGTTTTCCTTGGCGCGCATGACCCACTTGAAGGCGACAGGATGGTGTTCCGCGGCATTGCTGCCGATAATAAGCACTGCATCGCTATTCTTGATATCGATCCAGTGGTTCGTCATAGCCCCGCGACCGAACGACTCTGCCAGAGCCGCAACAGTGGGACTGTGTCAGACCCGGGCCTGGTGGTCCATTTGGACCATACCCAGGCTTCGTATGGCTTGATGGATGACGGCGCATTCCTCGTTGGAGGCGTGCGAGGTACCCATCATGAAGAGCGAATCGACGCGGTTGACGGTCTGGCCCTTTTCGTTCTTGAGAACCATGTCCTTGTCGCGGGCGTCCTTAACGCGGCGCGCGATCTGGTTCAGGGTCCAGTCCCAGTCCTTCTCCACCCACTTGTCGCTGTGCGGAGCGCGGTACAGCGGCTTCGTCAGGCGGTGCGGGTTGGTGTACATGGAGAACAGGGCCGCGCCCTTGGCGCACAGGGCCCCTTCGTTCACCGGAAAGTCGGGGTCGCCTTCGGTCGAAACGAGCTTGCCGTTGCGCACGTAGGCGATGATCTGACAACAGACGGAACAGAAGGGGCAGACACTGCCCACTTCCTTCGCGCCTTCGATCTTGAGCTTGCTGGCGTACGCCTGCGCTTCTTCAAGATCGAACCCAAGCTGACAGAGCGAGAGGCCGACAGCGCTCACGCCCATGAGCTTGAGAAAACTCCGCCGCGTAGTTTTCATGTTCCACTCCTTGTTAAAGCCCCTCACAGAATCCGGAAAGGTCTGCAGACCTTTTTGCCGTGCCTGCCAAACCGTGCGCGCGACCATGCGCACCTCCCCTTCGTGAAGGAAGGGGATGACACGATGCCGCCAGGCGGGCGCGGGAATGGGCGCCGTCGTGGTTCGGCAGGTTGGCGGGGCGGACGCGCGGGCCTGCTGGCGCCGTGCGACCGGTACGACCCTTGGCCTGCCGGAGAAGATGGCCTGATGCCACCTTCGCATCGTATCTTTTGGGGGCACCTTAACAGGGTTTGCGGTGATAACAAGAAAATATTAATAAAAAACAGTTAGTTAAACGCAGCATATGCGCAGGCTTTGTCACAGCGTGGCACAGGTGCAGTGTGTCTTGTGGTTATTTGCAGTTATTTTTGGTTTGTTGCGCGGTGTTGCATGGTGTCGCCTTCAAGTGCTGAAAATGCAGGTGGTTGCGCGATCAACCTGGATAATGGCGCATGCGGCCGCGCAGGCGGCAGGAACTGCTGGCCCGACCTTGTGGTCAGAGGTTGGGGCGGTGGTCCCTTCCATGCAAGAGCGCCCCGGGCGTGCATGGCGGACGGTGCCGTCAGCCGCTCGGGGCGCTGGATTGGTGATGTTGCTCTGCGGGAGGGCCGCGTGTCGAGGGGAACCGCGTGCGCAAGCGGTCGGGCTATGCGCCGGGCAACTCGCGTGGGGGCGGGCCGGTCGCGTGGTTGCTGCGTCAGGCTGAGGTTTTTACGTTGCGAGTCTTGCCTGATCCGCCTGGCTGGGCGGTCCGCGTGGTGTCGTCCACCCCGCCCGGCATGAAGCCCTTTTCCTGCAACAGCATGTCCAGGTGGGCCATGCCCAGCGGCAGCACCGAGGGCACGTCGCTGGTGCGGTGGCGCAGGTCCGCCGCCAGGATGTACCGGCGGCATGAACCGCAGGCCTCGGCGCGTTCGTCCTCGAACCCCTGCACGTAGCGCAGGGTGATGTTGTCCGGCTTGTCCACCCCGCAGAAGGGACAGGCGGTGCGCTGGTGGCGCCAGGTATGGTCGCACAGTGCGCAAACCAGCCAGCGCTGGCCGCCTTCGCCACGCAAAACCCCCAGCTTGGGGGCGGTGCCGCATACCGGGCAGTGCCCGTGGGTCCAGCCTTCGGCATGGGGGGCAAGGGATGGGGCCAGGGCACGCTGCACCCGACGGGCGGACGCCGCAGCCAGTTGCATGGCCACGAAGCCCACGGCGTCGGGCGAAAGCCCGGCCCGGCGCGCCCATGTCTGGGCGGCGGAAATGCGCCCCGTCAGCGCCCATGTCGCCAGTTGGCGGGGCAGGGGGGGCTGGCTGGCGTCTTCCGTCGTGTCTTGTTTCCCGCCTGACGTTCCTCCCTTTGTCAGGGCCAGTCGGGCCAGTTCACGTACATCGTCGGCAACGGCGGGCAGTCCGGCGGCGATGGCCGGGGCCAGCAGGGCCAGGGCGTGGGCCAGGAAGGCGTCGTCCAGCGCGGGACCGTCGGGCAGTTCATCGGCGGGCAGCAGGGCGCGGCCCTGCGCGAAAAGGTCGGGTTCCACCTGCACCGGGGGCACGGGGAGCGCACCGGCGGGGTCCGCCGTCTCGGCCAGTTCAGCCTGGGCCACGCTGAGCGCGCGGAACGCGGCGATGAGCGGCGCGTGTTCGGGATGGCGGGCCAGCAGGCGGTCGAGGGTTTCCGAGGTGGTGCCGGAAAGGGTGGGGGAGGCGTCGGGCATGGGCGTGTCCTTGGTATGCTGGCAGTGGGTGATCTCTGCACGCGTGGCGGCGTGTGGCCCCCCGTGCTGTTGGCGTCATATTTCAAGGCGGCATGTAGGCCACATGGGGGCGCGGCGTCCACCGGGTATCTGGTGACGCTGTGCCGGGCCGGGCCGAACTGGCCGAATGGGCCGCATGGGGGCCGGGCATGCGCCGGGCGGCTATTGCGCCGCCACGGCCTTGCCGCAGGGGGGCAGGCGGGAACGTGTCCCGCCTGCCCCGTTTCCCAGGGTTACACGCCCGCCGCGTACTTGTGGTACTTCAGCGGGTCGTCCGTCACGATGAAGATGACGCGCACGTCGTCGGCGTTCAGCGCCTGGGCCCTGGGCCACGTCTTCTTCAGGATGTCCACGCGCCGTCTGGCTTCCGCGAGCATGGCGTCACGCTCGCCAAAGACCATGGCCCCGGTGGGGCACGACAGCACGCAGGCGGGGGTAAGCCCGCTGGTGATGCGGTCGAAGCACATGGTGCACTTGCGCATCACCTTGGTGTCCGGGTCCTGCCGGGGGATGTTGTAGGGGCACACGCTCAGCGACATCTCGAAGTCGCTCTTGCTGGTGCCTTCGGTGTACACCACCGCGCCGGTGGCATCATCATGGATCATCTCGTCGCCCTGCGCGCCCGCCAGACACGGCGGGTTCATGCAGTGGCGGCACATGTCCGAGAAGAAGTGCCAGTAGGTCTTGCCTTCCTTGGTTCTGCCGTCCTCGAAGCGCACCACCTTGAAGGTCTGGTGGCTGAAGTCCGGCGGGTTCTGGTAGGTGCCGGTCTGCTTGGTCCTGGTGCCGGGCAGGCCGTTCCATTGCTTGCAGGCCACCTGGCAACCCCGGCAGCCGGTGCAGCGGGAAACGTCGACGAGTATGGACTTTCCATCAGCCATGACTCACCCCCTATACCTTGACCACGTTGACCATGAACGCCTTGTACTCAGGCGTCATGGCGTTGGCGTCGCCCACCGTGGGAGTGAGCAGGTTGGCACTGTCGCCGTTGTCGGCGGGGAAGCGCCATCCGTAGTTGTAAGGCATGCCCACCTGGTGCAGCGTCTTGCCGTTGACCAGGAAGGGACGGAAGCGCGGCGTGACCATGGCCACGCATTCCAGCTTGCCGCGTGCCGATTCCACGCGCACCTTGTCGCCGTTCTTGATGCCCTTTTCCTTGGCCAGTTCTTCGCTCATCTCCACGTACGCCTGGGGCATGGCCTCGGTAAGCCACGTCTGCCAGCGGGTGAAGGCGCCGGTGCACCAGTGCTCGGTGGACGAGTAGGTGGTCATGACGATGGGGAAGCGCGCGTCGGCGCTGGCCACCATGTCCTTGTCGCTGTTGTACAGCAGGATGGCGGGGTTGTTCTGCTGCGCTGACATCAGGTTCCTGGCCAGCGGGCTTTCCAGCGGTTCGTAATGTTCCGGGAAGGGACCGTCGCCAAGGCCCGGCCCGAACAGGGAACTGACCCCGTCAGGCTTCATGATGAACGGCAGCTTGCCGCCTTCCGCCGCCAGCGGCGGCGGGGCGCCGTCGGGCACGTCGCCCACCCACTTGCCGTCCTTCCATTCCAGCACGGCGCGCTTGGGGTTGTAAGGCTTGCCCGTGGGGTCGCACGAGGCGCGGTTGTACAGCACCCGGCGGTTCACCGGCCAGGCGAACGACCATTCCGGGTACAGGCCAAGGCCCGTGGGGTCAGCCTTGCCGCGCCGTTGCATCAGGTTCTTGCCGTCCTGGGCAAAGCTGCCCGCGCAGATCCAGTTGCCCGAAGAGGTGGTGCCGTCGGCCTGCAACAGGGCGAACGAGGGCACGCAGTCGCCCTTTTTGTACTGCTTGCCGCCAATCTCCACGTCGGCCAGGAAGTAGCCGTTGATGAGCTTGGCCACCTTTTCCGCGTCGTAGCCGCCCTTTTCGGCCAGACCGTCGGAGGTCATGTTCAGGATGGGTTCGGGGAAGGTGCCGCCTTCCTTCTTGTACAGTTCCTTCAGCTTGTTCTGGATGCGGATGATGGCTTCACCCGCGTAGATGCAGTCGCCGGGGGCCTTGGTGGCCTCGTAGCGCCATTGTATCCAGCGTCCGCTGTTGGTCTGGCTGCCGGCCTTTTCGACGGAGGCGGAGGCGGGCAGCAGGAAGACCTCGGTCTTCACCTTGGCGGGGTCCATGCCCGGCCCCTTCCAGAACGACGCCGTCTCGTTGTCGAAGATGTTCAGGTGCACCATCCAGTCCAGCTTGGCGAAGGCGGCGCGCACCTTGTTGGAGTTGGGGATGCTGCATGCGGGGTTCTGGCCGAACACGGTCATGCCCTTGATCTTGCCCGCGTACATCACGTCGAACAGGGTCATGACCGAGTAGTCCTTGCCGTCGTCGGCCTTGGGCACCCAGGCGTAGCCGAACTCGTTGTCCTTGGTGGCGGCATCGCCGTACCACGACTTCAGCAGGCTTACCGCGTACTTGCCGTAGTTGGACTGCCAGTTGACGGACTTGGCTTCCGTGGTCGAGGGGGTGATCTTCTTGATGTACGATTCCAGCGTCTGCTGCGAGGTGCGCGGGGCCGCAAGGTAGCCCGGCAGGTAGTGGTACAGCAGGGCGTGGTCGGTGGACCCCTGCACGTTGGGTTCGCCGCGCAGCGCGTTGACGCCGCCTCCGCACACCCCGATGTTGCCCAGCAGCAGCTGGACGATGGCCAGGGCGCGGATGTTCTGCACGCCCACGGTGTGGTGGGTCTGCCCCAGGGCGTACATGATGGTGCCCGCACGGTCCTTGGTGCCGGTGGACGAGAACATCTCGTACACGGTCTTCAGGTCCTTTTCGGGCGTGCCGGTGATGGAAGAGACCTTCTTCAGGTCGTAGCGGGCGTAATGCGCCTTCAGCATCTGATAGACGCAGCGGGGGTTCTTCAGCGTCTCGTCGCGCAGGATGATGCCGCCCGCATCCTTCTGATAGGTCCAGGTGGACTTGTCGTAGCCGCGCTTGTCCGCGTCATACCCGGTGAACAGCCCGTCCTTGAAGCCGAACTTGCCGTCCACCAGGAACGGGGCGTTGGTGTAGTTGACCACGTAGTCGTGGAATATCTTGTTGTTGTCGATGATGTACTTGATCATCCCGCCAAGGAAGGCGATGTCCGTGCCCGAGCGCAGGGGGGCGTAGAAATCGGCCTTGGACGAGGTCCGCGTGAAGCGCGGGTCCACGTGGATCAGCTTGGCGCCCCTTTCCTTGGCGCGCATCACCCACTTGAACGAAATGGGGTGGTTTTCTGCAGCGTTGCTGCCCTGAATGAGAATGCAATCACTGTGCTGGATGTCGATCCAGTGATTGGTCATCGCGCCGCGTCCGAACGACTCTGCCAGAGCCGGTACGGTGGGGCCGTGTCAGACCCGGGCCTGGTGATCTATGTACACCAGGCCGAGAGACCGCGCCCAGGCGGTGATGCTCCAGCATTCCTCGTTGTCCAGGTTGGAACTGCCCATGTGGGCCAGGGTTTCCACCCGGTTGACCACCTGACCCGCCGCGTTCTTGGTGATGAAGGACTTGTCGCGCTCTTCCTTCATCAGCCGGGCGATGCGGTCGATGGCCCAGTCCCAGCTCTTTTCTTCCCACTTGTCCGAATTGGGGGCGCGGTACAGCACCTTGGTCAGGCGGTGTTCGTTGGCCTCGGTGGTCTGGAAGATGCCCGCGCCCTTGGCGCACAGCGAACCTTCGCTCACCGGGTGTTCCGGGTCCCCCTCGATGTTGATGATCTTGCCGGTCTTTTCGTCGGTGGCGCAGATCAGGCCGCACCCCACCGAGCAGTAGCAGCACACCGACATGGTCTGCCTGGCGCTCTTCAGGCGGTCGATCTTCTTGATCTCGTCCGCCCACGCCTCGATGGGCACGAGATCGACGCCCAGTCCGCACAGGGCGACACCCGCCCCAAGCACACAGGACATCTTCAGGAATTGGCGTCTTCGCATTCCGGCAACCTCCTTGGATCAAGCTGCGCGGTCCGGCCCCGTCGCGCCGGTTCGCACCCCTGCCGGGGGGCTGGCTGCGGCGGACCATGCGCCGTGTCCGCATGGTGAGTTTGGACCAAGCCTAGCAGGTCTGTGGAGGGTGGTAATGATAAGTTCAATGAAATCAGCTGCTAAGGGTAGCATATGCTTTTGGTTTGGCACATGCCCGATGGGCAAGATGTTTCTTTTGGTTTGTTTTGGTTATTTGAACGTCAACAATCATCAAGTAAGGTGGATATTTGTTTGTAGAAGGTGCAAAAAAGGACATTTCACACGCATAGATACTGAAAAGTTGACGGTAAATGAGCGCGTGCGACATGCAAATATGTCGATACCTCGGCATGTTAGTTGCGGTTTGAATGGGCACTCATTGCAACATCCCGTCATGCTTGAATTAACACGCGTTGTTCATTGACCGTGACATGTCAGGGCTGATACATATGCACACTAGGAGTGCCTGCATACCCAGTCCGGCCATGCCCTTCTCTTTGCGTCCGAGGGGGCACCACACACGACTGCGGCAACGCCGGAATGCTGCCTGTCCCTTCACGGGAGCAGAAGCACATGCAAGGTCACGAGCACGGTCTTTCCATCGTCCCGGTCCACGAGGCAGTGGGGATGATGCTTTGTCACGACATGACGCGCATCATCCCCGGTGTCGAAAAGGGGCCGGGGTTCCGCAAGGGGCACATCATCGCCCCGGCGGATATCCCCCTCCTTCTGCAAATGGGGAAGGAGCACGTCTACGCCCTGCGCCTTGGCGCGGGCCAACTGCACGAAGACGATGCCGCCATGCGTCTGGCGCGCCTTGTCGGCGGTGCGGGCGTGGCCCCGGAAGCCAGGTGCGAGGGGCGGGTAAACCTTGTCGCCGGACACGACGGGCTGTTGCACGTCGATGTTCCCGCCCTTGGCCGACTGAACGGCCTGGGCGAGCTTGCCGTGTCCACGCTGCACGGCCTGTGCGCGGTGCGCGCGGGCCAGATGGTGGCGGGCATGCGCGTCATCCCCCTCATTGTCCACGAACAGTTGCTGCGTGAAGCGGAACGAGCCCTTGAGGGTGCGCCCGTGGTTTCCGTGCTGCCCTTCCGCCGTGCCCGGGTGGGCATGGTGACCACCGGCAGCGAGGTGTTCCACGGTCGCATCCGGGACAAGTTCGGCCCCGTGGTGCGTCGCAAGTTTGCCGACCTCGGCAGCGAGGTGGTGCGCCAGGTGCTGGTGGCCGACGACCGTGACGCCACGGCCCGGGCCATCCGCGAACTGGTGGACGAAGGAGCGGACATGGTCGTCGTCACCGGCGGCATGTCCGTGGATCCGGACGACCAGACCCCGGCGGGCATAAGGGCCGCAGGGGCGCGCGTCGTCGCCTACGGGGCCCCGGTGCTGCCGGGCTCCATGTTCATGCTGGCGTATCTCGGCGAGGTGCCCGTCATGGGCCTTCCCGGGTGTGTCATGTACCACCGGGCGTCGATCTTCGACCTCGTGGCGCCCCGGCTGCTGGCCGGACTTGCCGTCACGCGGGAGGACATCACCGCGCTCGGTCATGGCGGCCTGTGCCTCGGCTGCCAGGAATGCCGGTATCCCGCCTGCCCGTTCGGCAAGGGCGCGTAGCCCCGCCGGACCGGCACAACGGGAGGGGCGGCGGTCAGCCGCCCATGCAGGGAAGGGCGAATCATTCGCCCGCGACGGAAAGGGCGGCATGCCCGCCCGCGCAACATGCAACGGACAGCTCCACGGAGGCCAGGCTCATGATCAACAAGCATTTCATCGTCAACGGCATACCCCGCAACCTTGTCGTCGACCCGGAAGCGACGCTGGCGGACGTGCTGCGCGGCCAACTGCTGCTCACCGGCGTCAAGGTGGGCTGCGGCGAAGGCCAGTGCGGCGCGTGCAGCGTCATCCTTGACGGCAAGGTGGTGCGCTCGTGCGCGTACAAGATGCGCCGCCTGCCCGACGGGGCATCGGTGACCACCATCGAAGGCGTGGGCAGCCCCGACTGCCTGCACCCGCTGCAACTGGCGTGGGCGGCCCACGGCGGCGCGCAGTGCGGCTTCTGCACGCCGGGCTTCATCGTTTCGGCCAGGCAGTTGCTGGAAGAAAACAAGAACCCCAGCCGCGACGACGTGCGCGATTGGTTCCAGAAGCACCGCAACGTCTGCCGCTGCACCGGCTACAAGCCTCTGGTCGATGCGGTCATGGACGCCGCCAAGGTGCTGCGCGGCGAAATGAGCGCCGACGACCTCTGCTTCAAGATTCCCGCAGATGGCCGCATCTGGGGAACGAAGTACCCCCGCCCCTCCGCCATTGCCAAGGTAACGGGTACCTGCGACTACGGTGCGGACCTGGGGCTGAAGATGCCCTCCGATGCACTGCACCTTGCGTTGGTGCAGGCGGAAGTGTCGCACGCGAAGATCCTGTCCATCGACACCTCCGAAGCGCAGAAGATGCCCGGCGTGCACAGCGTGCTCACCCACAAGGACGTCAAGGGCAAGAACCGCATCACCGGCCTGATCACCTTCCCCTCCAACAAGGGCGACGGTTGGGACCGGCCCATCCTGTGCGACGAGAAGGTGTTCCAGTACGGTGACGCCCTGGCCATCGTCTGCGCCGACAGCGAAAAGCACGCCCGCGCCGCCGCCGAAAAGGTGAAGGTGCAGTTGGAAGAACTGCCCGCCTACATGAGCGCCCCGGCGGCCATGGCCGAAGACGCCATGGAAATCCACCCCGGCACGCCCAACGTGTACTTCATCCAGAACATCGCCAAGGGCGCCGACACCAAGCCCATCTTCGACGGGGCAGACGTGGTGGTGGAAGGCGACTACTATGTGGGCCGCCAGCCGCACCTGCCCATCGAGCCGGACGTGGGCTTTGCCTACACCGACGGCGAAGGGCGCCTGGTCATCCACTCCAAGTCCATCGGCCTGCACCTGCACCTGTACATGATCGCCCCCGGCCTTGGCATCGAGCCGGAGAAGATCGTCATGGTGCAGAACCCCACGGGCGGCACCTTCGGCTACAAGTTCAGCCCCACCATGGAAGCGCTGGTGGGCGTGGCGGCAATGGCCACCGGGCGTCCGGTGCACCTGCGCTACAACTACCGCCAGCAGCAGAACTACACCGGCAAGCGTTCGCCGTTCTTCTTCAACGTGCGCTACGCCGCCGACAAGACCGGCAAGATCAAGGCCATGGAAACCGACTGGACCGTGGACCACGGCCCGTATTCCGAGTTCGGCGACCTTTTGACCCTGCGCGGCGCGCAGTTTGCGGGCGCGGGCTACGGCATCGAGAACATCCGGGGCCAGGGCCGCACGGTGTGCACCAACCACGCCTGGGGTTCTGCCTTCCGAGGCTACGGCGCGCCGGAAAGCGAGTTCCCGTCCGAAGTGCTGATGGACGAACTGGCGGAAAAGCTGGGCATGGACCCGCTGGAACTGCGCTACCTGAACGTCTACCGCAAGGGCGACACCAACCCCACCGGGCAGGACCCGGAAGTGTACAGCCTGCCGGAAATGATCGACATCATCCGGCCCAAGTACAAGGCGGCGCTGGATGCGGCCAAGGCCGGTTCCACGGCGGCGGTCAGGAAGGGCGTGGGCGTTGCCGTGGGCGTGTACGGCTGCGGCCTAGACGGGCCGGACACCTCTGAAGCCGATGCCGAGCTGAACCCCGACGGCACCGTGACCATCTACAACTGCTGGGAAGACCACGGCCAGGGCGCGGACATGGGCAGCCTGGGCACCGCCCACGAAGCGCTGCGTCCGCTGGGCATCGCGCCGGAAAACATCCGCCTGGTGCTCAACGACACCAGCAAGGCGCCCAACAGCGGTCCGGCGGGCGGCAGCCGGTCGCAGTACGTTACCGGCAACGCCGTGCGCGTGGCCTGCGAAAACCTGGTGGAAGCCATGCGCAAGCCCGGCGGCTTCCGTACCTACCAGGAAATGGTGGACGGGAAGTTGCCCACCAAGCATCGCGGCGCGTGGACGGCGGCGGGCACCCACTGCGACGAGAACGCGCAGGGCAAGCCCTTCACCGCGTACATGTACGGCGTGTTCATGGCAGAAGTGGCCGTGGAAGTGGCCACCGGCAAGACCACCGTGGACAAGCTGACCATGGTGGCCGACATCGGCAAGGTCTGCAACAAACTGGTCACCGACGGTCAGCTGTACGGCGGCCTGGCCCAGGGCATCGGCCTGGCCCTGACCGAAGACTACGAGGACCTCAAGAAGCACGCCACCATGGCGGGCGCGGGCGTTCCGTACATCAAGGACATTCCCGACAACATCGAACTGATCTACGTGGAAACCCCGCGCGGCGACGGCCCGTTCGGCGCGTCGGGCGTGGGCGAGCTGCCGCTCACCGTGCCGCATGCGGCCATCATCAACGGCATCTACAAGGCGTGCGGCGTGCGCATCCGTCACCTGCCCGCCCTGCCGGAAAAGGTGCTGGCGGGCCTGAAGGGCGCGTAACAGGATGAACATGGCCCCGGGGTGGACACGCTCCGCCCCGGGGCCTCATTTTTCCGGAGCCGTGGGGATGCGCGGCCCGGCCCGGCACTGAGCCCAGCAGAGGGAGCACGGCATGGACCAGACCTCGCTGCGCGACTGGGAGTCGCGCTGCATACAGGAAGAACCGCCCCGTTGCCAGGCGGCGTGTCCGCTGCATGTGGATGCGCGCGCCTTTCTGGGCCACGCGGCGCAAGGCCGCTGGCGCGAGGCGCGCGGCGTGCTGGAACGCACCATGCCCCTGCCC